>JAFZYX010000067.1 GCA_017616055.1 Ruminococcus sp. | reverse complement strand
GCTGCCGGTACAGAAGAATTTAGCGTGGAGCTCATAGGTCTCTGCACAGATATCTGTGTTATCAGCAATGCTCTGCTCCTTAAGGCTAATTTCCCTGAGGCTGATATCGTTGTGGACGAAGCATGTTGTGCAGGTGTTACTCCAGAAAAGCACAATGCCGCTGTTGAAACCATGAAAAGCTGTCAGATAGATATAATTTGATAAGGAGGAAGATTTCCATGATACTTGAACCAATAGTTGTTTCTTTGCTCGATACAGATCTTTACAAATTCAATATGGATCAGGTGATCTTTCATAAGCATACAGATCTCTGTGGTCAGTATTTTTTCAAATGTCGTAATAAAGACGTAGTTTTTACTCCTGAAATGGTGAAGGAGATTAACGAACAAATAGACCATCTCTGTTCTCTCTCGTTTAAAAAGGAAGAACTGGATTATCTGCGCTCAATTCGCTTCATCAAGAACGATTATGTGGAGTTCCTGAGACTGTGGAGACCCATTCGAGACTACGTTACAGCTGAGTTGGACAACAACGGTGAGCTGTTTATAGAGGTAAACGGTCCGCTGTTCTCAGCTATGCAGTTTGAGATATACCTTCTTGAGATTGTCAATGAGGTCTACTTCCGAATGAAATACGATTATGACAGACTGAGAAAGTCTGCCGAAGAAAGGCTTGACGCTAAGATAAAGGCTATGAACGATGGTACTTATACATTTAAGTTTGCGGAGTTTGGCTGCCGTAGGAGACTTTCTCGTGAGTGGGAGGATGTTGTTGTAAAGCGCCTCGTTACAGAGACTAAAAATTGTGTTGGAACTTCAAATGTGTACCTTGCTATGAAATACAATGTTACTCCTATTGGAACCTATGCTCATGAGTTCGTACAAATGTATCAGGGTATTGATTCTATTCCACTTGCGTATACAAATCATTATGCAATGAAAGACTGGTATGACGAATACGACGGCGATAACGGTACAGCTCTTACTGATACAGTTACTACAGACCTGTTCTTGTTGGACTTCAACCGTTCTATGGTCAATAACTATTCTGGTGTCCGTCACGATAGTGGTGATCCATATGCGTGGGGCGAGAAGATTATAGCTCATTATAAAAAGTATGGAGTAGATCCGAAAACGAAGTTACTTTTGTTCAGTGACAGTCTTGACTTCGATAGAGCTCAGAAGCTCCACGACTATTTCTGCAATAAAACTAAAGTGTCTTTTGGTATTGGCACTTTCTGCTCAAACGATACGGAAGAAAAGGCTCTGAATATCGTTATAAAACTTCAGTATGTAAATGGCAGACCTGTCGCGAAGCTTTCAGATGATATAGGAAAGGCAATGTGCCGCGATGAAGAGTACCTTGGCTACCTCAAACGCTCTGTTGAGTTCAGACTTCAGCGCGAAGTTTGAGCGGCTAGTTGTTGATATTTAGTAATTGGCGATTAATAATTGATTGGCGAATAATTGATTTTTACAAACAAAATGCCCCAAAGTAGCAGTGTGTTGCTACTTTGGGGCTGTACTTATATGTAATTCCAGAAGAGAACCGCCGACACTATTGCGCCGACGGTTATTTCTCTTTCCGAAAGGTGTGTTCAGAGGACGGTGGTGTGCGACACCGTCTTGGAGTGATCTTTGCGTCGAGAATGTAGTTTCGACGCAGAAACGAGGAACAATGAAGGTTGTTTATTTATTTCTTTTCCCTTACTGTCTATATTATAACCTGTGTTAGTAAAATATGCAATAACAGAGCGATTTCGGTTTGTATACAGTTCGGATATAAAATGCTAACGGATAATGTCAATTTGGTTACACAATTCTGACAATAATAAATACTGTAAGAATTTTCATTGTACCTTTTTTTAATTTTTGCATAATATAATGTAAGCGGCAAAAACGAGCACGTCGTCAGGAGGTGGAGCCACGCTCCCTTGGATAGCTTCCAGACATAAGGCGCACTCCTGAGGGCTGCTTTGATATAGATAAAGCTGCCGAAGAGGTTTTCGGCAGCTTTTTTGAAATTAATGATAGTATGAGTCTATTCCTAAGTACTCCTCAAGACAGAGTCCGCTTTCGTAGACCTTTGTTGCGGTCTCAACTCCGAGGAAACGTATGTGCCATGGCTCATAGCGGAATCCTGTGAAAGCTTCTTTGCCCTTGGGATAACGGATTATAAAGCCATACTTATGGGCATTATTTTCAAGCCATTCGCATTCGGCAGTTCCGATAAATGCATCGCTTATTGAGTTAACATCTATTGCAAGACCTGTCTGGTGTTCAGAATGTCCTGCTCTTGCAGAATATGTATCAGCTGCGAGAACTCCGTCTGTTGATACGTAGTTGTTATATAACTCCTCTTGATAGTCATACGAGCGGAAGCCGGATGAGCATACTATTTTAAGTCCAAGTTTCGCAGCGTCCTCCTGGAGAAGACGGAAGTGCTCCTCAGTATTGTTTGTGAGCTCGTTTGCAGGGTAGTCTCTGGCTATGCTGTAGGTCTTGTTGACTATGAGTATTCCGTCAACGTAGGTAGCTCCATTATGTGACTGGATAAGGTGAGTTGTAGTCGTTGAGGTAGTAGTAGTAGGTGTTGTTGTTGTTGTCGTGGAAGTTGTAGTAGTTGTTGTCGTGGAAGTTGTAGTAGTTGTTGTTGTGGAAGTTGTAGTAGTTATTGTTGAAGTTGTAGTAGTTGAAGTTATTAATGGGCGATTGTGTACATTCACTTTTACTATAGCACTGATATCGGGATCATCTGCGCTTGATACGGTGATAGTGCAAGTTCCTGCGGAAACGCCGTAAATGTTTCCAAATTTATCTACAGAAGCGATAGATGGATCTGATGAAATCCATATTTCTGAGATTGGAACAGCAGTTTTGGGAAGTGTGGTGACATATGAAATGCCTAAAGTTCCGGTGAGTATATCAAGCTCATAATCGCTGAGAGAAATGCTGATAGGTTGTTCTTTATCGGTTACCTTTACCTTTATTTCAGCTTTAACGTCGGGATTTGACTTGCTTATAACGGTTACAATACAATTTCCG
>JAFZYX010000066.1 GCA_017616055.1 Ruminococcus sp. | reverse complement strand
TCCAGAGCTGCACGGGCAAAGCGGTTTGTCTCAAGGGTATAAAGATTTCCCGTTGACATTGTCCTGCCATAGATGTTTTTCAGCAGAACTCCGAGACGACTTTTTCCCTCTCCGCCGTTGCCTATCATCGTCAACATTTTCTGTGCCTTTGTACATGGGATAAGCAGATATCCAAACCATTCCTGTAACGTAAGAATGTCCTCAGGAATAAGAAGCTCAGACAAAAATGACAGGAACTTTTCTGGTGACGGAGCGTCTTCATTGTACCTGTTGTTTATCCTTCCGAAGCAAAATTTTTTCTCATAGGAAAAACCAGATGTTTCTGCGTTAAATGTTCCGTTTAATAAGTGTATCTCGTTCATATCGGGTACTATTTCTTCAGAATGTGCGTCGAGCTTCAAAGCTTGACACAACTGCTTCACTTTTGTTGCAACACCCTTCTGAATATGAGGCTTCAGTTTTTCATAGATGAGTTTTTCAATTGACGTATCGTCGATAACTCCATTAAATCCGAAGAATTGATTATTGATACAGATTATTCTGTGTTCAGTAAGGAACTCTTCACAGAAAATAATCTCGTTCACGCTTTTATCATCAAGCCAGACAGGAGCAGAATCTATGGCAGAAGTAATGTTGGTATTGGTGTATACGTCGGAAGCAGAATATGATTCGACAGAACTGTTTCTGTCGAAAGCAGTATATGTGTTTTCATCAATACGATCCGTAGTTAGTTCCTCAGGTTCAACGTCTATAATTGCTGGCTCTTCATCTGGAAACGTCATGTGTGCTACTTCGTCCTGCGATACTATTTCCATAATATTCTCTGACTCTCTTTCCAGCACGCTCTAACACATCCTTTCTGTTCTCGATGAAGTTCTTACGCTCTTCCTGTGTGCCGCTAATAAAAATATTGCAATAATTCTCATATTCTCCCTGATTGTTCAGGCTCTCGATAAACAGCGGATGAGGCCCTGAATCAGGGCGTGAAGGTTTATACCTTTCATGCCACTCACGGAGCATTTTGCAGTAATCAGACAGTATACGGAATGCTTTTGTTTCCTGTTCACGCTGTATCATAGGCTTTATGAATGGTTCACTGCTATTGTGTACGATACCAAATGCAGAACAGAGTTGTTTTGCTGCTTCATACTGAGATAGTCCCGTTACCTGTGCCGCAAATGATGCCGCATCCCCATAAGCTCCGCAGCCGAAACAGTAATAATGGTCGTCGTAGAGTTTCATAGACGGAGTTTTATCATCATGAAAGATACAGTTCATCATACTCCGCCTTGTGTCGATTCCGTATAGCTCCGCCACCTGAGTCATGGTAACGCTATCACGAATCTTCTCAAAGATATTCATGCAGCATCACCATCCTCTGGCTCATAGTGACCGAATACGGTTTTCATCAGAGCTTCCTCTGAGATCAGGTACTTCTTGCCTGCCATAAAGCATGGTAGCTGTCCTGATATGCACATCTGCCTGATACGGTATTCCGTCAGTCCCTCGATAAGCTGTGCCGCCTCTTTGATTGTAAGCATTTTTTTCTTTGGTGTAGTCATAATTATGACTCCTCCTTATAATAAGATCAGCATTTCTGCTGACATACACTTAAAGCTGTATGTATTACAAGGCGGCTAAACTGGACTGACATATTGTAGCCAGACGTAATATATTCTGTTTTCAAGTTTCTTCTGCAACGCTGCAATCCTATTATAACCGACATATTTCACAATGTCAATAGTTGTGAGATATATTTTCTATTGTCTTCTATTAGACATCTATTTTTATATATTTTCTATTTTTTGATATGTGACTTCTATTTTTAGAAATGTGTCTCTCAAACGGCTTTATTACGCTGTTTAAATCTTTCTACTGTAAAATCCAGCATCTTGAAATAGTCCCACCTAACTAAAACTATCAGAAAAATTTTTTCGATGTAATCTTTCTGAGTTGACTGTAAATGATAGATGTGATACAATGAATAAAATAACTACTAAAGGAGAATTGTCATGACAGCTTTTTC
>JAFZYX010000065.1 GCA_017616055.1 Ruminococcus sp. | reverse complement strand
AGCGCTCTTCTATATGTACGACAGAAAGCACAACAAAATAATAATCGAAAAGCTCAAGGCAAAGAAGCTCATAAAGAGTGGTGAAGCTGACAAGGCTGTAGAAGAGTCAGAGAACGTAAAAAAGTCTTCAAAGAAGAACATTATTAAGTCAAAAGGTGCGATTACGGAAGAACCCCTGAAAAAGGCAAAGGACAAGGCAGAAGAGGTTACAGAAGATGTCCAAGAAAAAGTCGAAGAAACTGCTGAGGATATCTCCGAGGAATCTGAAGAATTTGCCGAGGAAATTGCAGAAACTGCTGAAGACGCTTTAGATGATTTCGAAGATGAAGTCGAAGATACTTCAGAGAATATCGCTGATACTGCTGAAAGTGCAGTTGAAAGCGTTCTTGAAGAAGCAAAAAAGAAGAAAAAGTAATATATTTCTAAGCCCCTGCTCAGTTGCGCAGGGGCTTTTCCATTAACACTTAGATAACGTCTTAATTATACACTGTTTAAATGGTGAACAAAATAGCAATATAAAGCACAAAATATTAATATTATATGTATATAATATATATATTTACGTAATCAGTAATATTTTGTTTAATAACACAAAAATATTATATCTTAATAACAATAATGAAACATAAATCCCTGTTGTATAGGGATTTCATTGGCATTTGTACTAATTATCCTACCAATATTTCTATGCTAAATTTGTTGCATTTTGCACAAACCACCTTGACTTTTTTTTACATATATGATAAACTATAAGTGTCAAATGCTTTAGGGTTACTGCACTGGACCTTAAAGAAAAACAATCCAAATAACAATATTTTAGGGAGGAAAATATCATGTTCAATTCATCTAAGAATGTGAAGCGTTTTGTAAGCATTTCTGCTGCTGCAGTATGCATGTTTTCAGCGCTACACTTCGATCCGCTCGACGACTACGCTGTCGCTGCGGACAAAACAATGACAGCTTTTGAGATAACAGAAAACATGAAAATCGGTTGGAACCTCGGTAACACTTTGGACGCAAAAGCGGGCGACGCTAAAGGAGATTTCACCACAGCTGGCCTTGAAACCGAAACAGCATGGGGCTGCCCGAAAGCAAATCAGACACTGTTTGATGCACTTAAAGCAAAGGGATTCAATACAGTTCGTATCCCTACTACTTGGTTCCAGCATCTTGACTCGGACAACAACATCGATCCTCAGTGGCTTGCTCGTGTAAAGGAAGTTGTAGATTACGGTATCAAAAACGATATGTACATAATCATCAACGTTCATCATGAGAACTGGATCAACAGAGGTGATCTTCTTACAGCTTACAATGATATCCAGCCAAAGCTTATGAAGATCTGGACTCAGATAGCTGAGACCTTCAAGGACTATGATCAGCACCTCATTTTTGAGTGTATGAACGAACCACGTGCTGTTGGTACAACTTATGAGTGGTGGGCTGCAAGTGCAGTTGATGAGTGTGATGTTATTAACAAGCTTGAGCACGACTTTGTAGACCTTATCAGAGGTATGGATGGTCCTTACGCTAAAACACGTCTCCTTATGCTTCCTGGCTACTGTGCAAGTGCAGAGCAGACATTTCTTAAGGCTATTGACGTTCCTAGCGATCCTTATGTAGCCATCTCTATTCATGCTTATACACCTTATGACTTCACTATGAATACAGCCGTTAAAGATCACTCTGTATTCACAGGCGCTTATGCTCAGAACCTTGCTGATACTCTCCAGGGTATGCGCGACCTCTTCCTTGATAAGGATATCCCTGTTGTAATCGGTGAAATGGGCACATCAAACTTTGGAAACACAGAGGCTCGTGTAGATTGGACAAACCTCTACTTCTCAACAGCTAAAAAGTATGGTATACCATGCTGTCTCTGGGATAACAATATCGAATCTAATCCTAAGGATCCAGGCGAATGCCACGGCTATATCAATCGTGAGACAGGTGAATGGTACGAAACAAGCCTTCCTGTCATAAACAAAATGATGGAAATTATGAATGACACTTCTATCAAGTGGGGCAGTGAAAGAAAGATTCCTTCTTACAATCATCAGGACCTCTCAGAGGGTACTGTTTTCAGGGATAAGGCTGTAGAAATCGATGCTTCCAAGTCAAAGACCTATGAGAACACAACTCCTGGTCAGGAGATAGAATGGTCACAGCTTGAGGGCAAGGAAGTTGCTATCAAGTTCACAGGCGCAACTCCTATCTTAGCTTTCTCAGATGCTGAATACGGTAACTGGACAGAGTTCAAGCCTTATGTAGTTGATGAAGCAAATGGCATTGCTTACTACCTTGTAAGCAAGCAGCTCCCTGCTGCATGGAATGATCTCTCAACAGTAAATCATATGCAGGCAAGAACAGACTCAGTTACAAACATCGAGAAGATAGTTATCCTTAATGCTCCTGAGGTTGAAATCGAAGTTGAAGTTGACAAGACCAAGAAGTACAAGATTGACTTCTCTAATGCTAAGTCTGACGATGACCTTATTCTCACATTCAAAGGCGAAAAGAATACTGTTACAAACGGCTGCGTAGGCTACAACGGCGATGGTTGGGAGCAGATTGAGTGGAAGGGTACAACAGATGCTAACGGTGACCTCACTGTTAGAATCGCTATGAGCAAGTTCCCTGCTGGTATTGCTTCTGCTGAGTGCCAGATCTGGTATCAGCCCGAGCTTGTAGACCTTGCTGAATACAACTTCGGTTCAGCTGCTGTTGAAACAACAACTACTACTGAAACAACAACTACTACAACTACTACATCAACCACAACTACTACTGAAACAACAACAACAACAACTACTACATCAACTTCAACAACTACTACATCATCAACAACTACTAAAAAAGGCAGCGCACCTCATACAGATTTCCTCGCAGGCGATGCTAACCAGGATGGTCAGGTTGACCTTAGTGATGCGGTAAAGATTATGCAGTCT
>JAFZYX010000002.1 GCA_017616055.1 Ruminococcus sp. | reverse complement strand
TGGTGGAGTTTTGACAGTCACTTTGTCGGATGCGAAGACCCGCAACGATATAGGTATGGCTGTGCTTGCAAAGCAGATGGATACTGAGGAGCAGGCAGGAGTTGCTATGATCGATATGATGAACAAGAGCTTTATGGAGAAAAGTGTTAATCCTAAGGTTGGCGGTAATATTGATATCAGTATCTGAAAATGTAAGTTTCCCGTCCTATGAGGACGGGTTTTTTATGAGTTATTTTAAATGGTTTTAAAAATCCTGTTTCGGAGAATGATATTTTCTTATGGGAGAAACGCCCGGATGCCTATAAAATAAGAGACTACAGGCAATTGAATAAATTTTTTAAAATTTTTTAAAAAAGTACTTGATTTTTTTTGAAGACGGGTATATAATATCGCTTGTGCTTGTGAAAAACAAGAAACGCACCTTTAGCTCAGTTGGTAGAGCACCTGACTCTTAATCAGGGTGTCCAGGGTTCGAGCCCCTGAAGGTGCATGTATAAAAACAAATGCGGTTTTGAAAATTATCAAAGCCGCATTTTTTTATTATTCAACAGTATAGGTCTGTGAGCCGTAAACATCTCCGAATCCATCTGCGTGTACAGTGGTGAGGGCTCTCATAATATATCCGTCAGAATTCTTTGCAGAAATACGGACAAAAAACTGACCGGAACCCCATTCGTGAGTATATGTGATCCTTGTATCCGCAACTTCTGTGGTATAAAGAATGTTTTCGAAGGAGGGATCCGTTGAGATCTCTACAATATAGACAATACTTCGACCTTCGAAGTCATAGGAAGGATTCCAACCTATATATACTTCTTTGGTTGTCGGATCGTAGGACGGACCGCCTATGAAGTACGGAGTCGGGCAATTTAAACTATCTATAAGAATATCATAGTTGCGCTGGATAGCGTCGGGAATTCCTGCAAGGAGTTTTTCATGAATATCTTTATGGAAATTTTTACCGTCGGCATCGCCCAAAATTACATACCCGACAGTTTCTTCATATAAGTCCAACAACTCACGCATATGTTCTTTAGTCATATAATTTTCTTTAAGATCGGTTGCCGCTTTAACGAGTGCCTCGCGAAAATCTTTAGTTCTCAGAAGATTACGGAACAATCCGTTACTCCAGTAATTATGAACGCCATAACGCCAGGGAACAAATTCCTGATTAGAGATATCCATTCTTAGTCGGGCAAATCCTCCATCGTTATCCCATGCGATAAGGTACCATTTCTGCGTACTTGCGGGGCTGTATAAGTAGAAGTTACGACAGTGGTTATCTACATTGTCAAATAGGATTTGAAAGGCCATCCAGTATGCGACATTTTCTTTTTCTACATAATAGTCCAGCAGTTCCTGATCAGATACATAGCCGTTGTTTACGGCATCCATCAGTGCAAGCAGTTTTTCGTTGTCTGTAGTTCCTTTATTCTCGGCACGCGATTCAAATTTCGTTACGTCATATTCGGGATCGGTCATAAGTTTGATATCATCATATTCCCAAAACTCCAAACCGTTTATCTTGTAAAGAGAATACTCATCCTCCAATCCCAAACGCTTTATAGCTCGACCATTCAGTTGCTCCACATGGGTAAAGAGCCCATAGTCAACATATTGGGCGGTTTTGGGGTCGGTATCCTGAGACAGATCCTTAACATAGAGACGGACAAACTGTGTTTTAAGACCGATCATCTGCGGAACTTCGTCAATAATATCGTAAGCAAGTTTATTTAAATAACGTGTACTGTCAGGATAATGCTTGTTCAGGTTGAGAACTTTCTGATCCATCCAGGTTCCGCCGGAAAGTTTGATCTTATAACTCTTTTGTTTGGATTTTGAGCTTGCCTGTCCGCGAAAGGAAACTGTACAGCTAATACCATCTTCATCAGATATATCTACACCATTTTCTGTACCCTCACGCAAAATGCCGGCTACTTTATAACGATCGACTCCCATTTTTTCATAATCGGCTGCAGAGTATTTGTTTATTTCTGTCCAAGTGTGGTTTGTTTCTTCAGTATCGCCTGTCATTACGGTTAGATACAGAACTTTCAAGTCGACTTCCGGCACTTCTCCTGCAGAACGTTCACTCCTATATATGGGTTCAGAGACGGCAGGAGGAAGCTCGGACAATGGCCTGGATGTTATAGTTGGTTCAGGTGTTACTTCTATATTTTCAGAAGGATCCGTATTCTCCTCCGGGGGTGTGTCCTGAACCTGATCGGGCGAGATTATACATCCTGTGAGTAAAAGTGATAAACATAATATAAGTATAAGAAAGCGTTTTCTCATAAAATATACAACATTCCTTCCTTGAGTCTGTAAAAACTACTATTTTATTATAACAGATAACTGTCTTTTGTCACTTTTTTATTGAACATTTTTCATTTTCCTTTGTTCCCTAAATGCGGGAAGGGCCGCTATACCTTCGGGGGTTACCGGTTTTACCCATTTGCCGTTATGCAGATGGATCTGCATGAGGATATATCGGATGGGCTCGTCTATGTAGCAGCATATAAATACTATATAGATAGGCGCGCCTATGACCATACCGGTTATCCATACCAAAGGGATAACCATTACCCACATGAATACTATCTCGAGGACAGTACCATATACGGCTTCGCCTGCGGATCTGAACGTATCGTTCTGAGTCCAGTTACCCATTCTTATGATGGCAAATATGGCGTATATGACTATGAACTGGGTACCGACAGTAAAGCTTTCACCCTCCAGATGTCCAAGAGTCAGTATAGGAGAGTGCAGCGCTATCAGTAATACACCTACCACTGCTATAAAGCCCTGACACAGATATACGATCCTCCAGGCTCTTTTATATGCAGTCTCAAGGTTTCCGGCACCGACTTCTTTCCCGACTAAGATGGAGGAAGCGTTGGAAAATCCCGCGAAAAAGCCTATGACAAGTCCTTCTATGGTTCTAAACAGCGCTAAGGCGGCTATAGCACCATTGGTCTGTCTTCCCATTACTATATTTATCATCATGTTTCCGACACCGATCAGGACTTCGTTCATGATTATCGGGAAACATTTTTTGAAGTATTCGGGAGTTAATCCCTTTCGACCGGTGAAGTGCTTTTTAAAAGCAAAGAGGAACGGGTGCTTATTTTTTCTGGCTAAGATAATGATAACTGCTATGTTGCAGAACTGTGCGATAAGTGTGGCATATGCAGCACCCCTTACGCCCATGGCTGTGAAACCTAAGTTGCCGAATATAAGTACCCAGTTCAAAAATATGTTGACTGCAACGGATACTATCGAACCGTATAAGGGGATACGTACTCTTTCGGTACACCTGAGAAGTACCGCCATAGCCATGGAAAATACCATGAGTATGTAGGAGAAGCCGATGATCCTGAGATACTCAACACCTATCGCCTGGATATCCGCTTTATCCGTATAGAGCTGCATTACATTTTCCGGGAAAAGTACAGCCATTCCGCAGAAAACAGAGGCTACGACCATCATACAGGTAAGAGTGAGGCCGTAAGCACGGTTTAATCCGTCTTCATCCTTGGCACCCCAGAACTGGGATATGAAAAGCATACCGCCGCCGACGAAGCCCCAGTAGCCGGAAAACATAAGTGACGAAAACTGGGCGCACAGACCTACAGCTCCGAGTTCGTTCTGCCCTATTGATGAGATCATCATGGTGTCTACCATGGATGCGGTAGTGGTGAGCAGATTCTGCAGAGCTACAGGGATAGCTATCACACATATTCTTTTTATAAATGTCTTCCAATCGAAGGGTTCTTTTGCTGTGTTCATGGCATCCTTTCATTTATCCTAAAACGTATAGGGTGAGTATAGCACATAAATCGTTGCTTTTCCATGGTTTTTATTGACATTTGCAGTATTAAAAGGTAATATTTGTTTGACAAGG
>JAFZYX010000064.1 GCA_017616055.1 Ruminococcus sp. | reverse complement strand
TCCGAGTAGGGGCGACGTATTCCGCACGTTACAGCGGCTCAAAAGTGATCGCTTTTGCGGTAATTCAGGTGGCACCACGGGTATTATGCCCCGTCCTGTAGTTTCAGGACGGGGCTTTTTGTATTCCTGCTCGTCCTGTGCGAATTAAATAATGAAAGGAAATGTTTATTATGAAGCACATTGATGTCAAGGAAATCATCACAACCAAAGATTATGTCGGCAAAGAGGTAACTGTTTGCGGCTGGGTACGAACATCGCGTAATTCCAAAAGTGTTGCTTTTGTGGAAGTAAATGATGGTACCTCACTTAAAAACGTACAGGTTGTAGTTGACAAGGGAGACAGTGATTTCAAGGAGCCAAGAGTAGGAATGTCCGTAAAGATAACAGGTACAGCTGTTGAGGGCAGAAATGAAACTGTTGAAATAAACGCTACTCCAGAAGGAATTATTGTACTTGGCGATGCTCCTACCGATTATCCACTTCAGAAGAAGGGGCATACTCTCGAATTCCTCCGTACTATTCCTCACCTCAGAGGCAGAACGAATACATTCAACGCTGTATGGCGAGTTCGTTCAGTACTTGCGGCTGCAATACACGAATACTTCCAGAAAAACAACTATGTTTATGTAAATACTCCACTTATCACTGGCAGTGACTGTGAGGGTGCAGGTGAAATGTTTCAGGTAACAACTATCGGATACAGCAAGGACTACAAGAATGAGGAGGAGTACTACGCTGATGACTTCTTTGGCAAGAAGGCTGGACTTTCCGTATCTGGTCAGCTTGAGGGTGAAATGGCTGCAATGGCAATGGGTAAGATATATACCTTTGGTCCTTCGTTCAGAGCTGAAAACTCAAATACTCCGAAGCACCTTGCAGAATTCTGGCACATCGAGCCTGAGGTTGCTTTTGCAGAGCTCGATGACGTTATCGAGATAGCTGAAAATATGCTAAAATATGTTATCCGCAAGCTTCTTGACACATGTCCCGACGATATGCAGTTCTTCGATGCTCATTTTGAAAAGGGACTTATTGCACGTCTTGAGGAACTCATATCTCACGACTTCGCAAGAGTTACCTATACAGAGGCTATTGAGCTTTTAAAGAAGTCGGGTGAGAACTTTGTATATCCTGTAGAATGGGGCTGTGATCTTCAGACAGAGCATGAGAGATATCTCTCCGAAAAGGTATTCAAAAAGGCTGTATTTGTAACAGATTATCCAAAGGAGATAAAGTCATTCTACATGAAGCAAAACCCTGATGGAAAGACAGTTGCAGCTGTTGATTTGCTCGTTCCGGGAGTTGGAGAGATTATTGGCGGTAGTGAGCGTGAGGCTGATTACGATAAGCTAATTGCTGCTATGAATGAGAGAAAGATGAATCTCAATCTCTACAGTGACTACCTCGATCTTAGAAAGTTTGGTTCAGTACCTCACGGTGGATTCGGTCTTGGTTTTGAGAGACTTATAATGTATACTACAGGTATGGCAAATATTCGTGACGTTATTCTCTTCCCAAGAACAGTTGGCTCTATCCGTTAAATCAAATTCAAATATTAGTAAGTAGTATAGGATGTTCAAAATTAATTACTAATGACTTATTACCAATTATTAATTGTGCAGCACAGGGAGCATCAATGGCGCTGTTCTCTGTAAAAATATCAAGTAAAGGAAAGTGATTTATCATGTCAAAAAAGCTGTATATTCCTGAGGGCTACAAGTCAGCTCTCACGCTGAGAGAAACTCAGCACGCTATAAAGTATATCAAGGACATATTCCAGCAGGCGCTCTCGTTTGCTCTTACGCTAGACAGAGTTTCGGCTCCACTTATCGTGAAGAAGGGCAGCGGTATAAACGATGACCTTAACGGTGTTGAGCGCAAGGTGGATTTCGACATAAAAGAAATAGCTGCAGAAGCTGAAGTAGTTCAGTCCCTTGCAAAGTGGAAGCGTATGGCTCTCTATCGTTATGGCTACAGTGCAGGTGAGGGTATCTATACTGATATGAATGCTATTCGCCGTGATGACGATACGGACAATACTCACTCGATTTTCGTTGATCAGTGGGACTGGGAAAAGGTTATTACACGTGAGCAGAGAAATATTCAGTTCCTTAAGGATACTGTAAAATCTGTAGTAAAAGCTATTGCCTATACAAAAAGAAAAGTCAGTCTTCGCTATCCTCAGTTAGCAGCAAAGATCTGCGATGAGCCTTATTTTATAACTACTCAGGAGCTTGAAGATATGTATCCTGATAAGACTGGTCATGAGCGTGAACGTCTTATTACCAAAGAGCACGGTACTGTATTCCTTATGGGTATCGGTGGAAAGCTTGCTAGTGGTGAAAAACATGACGGAAGAGCTCCTGACTATGACGACTGGTCGTTAAACGGTGATATCCTTTTCTGGGATGAAGTACTCGATGATTCACTGGAAATATCTTCTATGGGTATCCGTGTTGATGAAGAGTCTTTGAAGAAGCAACTTGCAGAGTGCGGTGCAGAGGACAGAATGCAGTACAAGTACCATCAGATGATAGCTAACGGTACTCTTCCTCTTACAATTGGTGGCGGTATCGGTCAGTCAAGACTATGTATGTTCCTGCTTGAAAAGGCTCATATAGGAGAAGTTCAGTCCTCAATCTGGTCTGAAGAAATGATAGAGATGTGTGCTAAGAACGGAATCACACTTCTTTGAGCGCTGTAAATATCATAATGTAATTTAGTCCGCAGATGTCAATGTGAGTCACAGATTGATCGTTTGCGGACTTTTTTAGAATTAAAAATGTAAGACAATTTGATATTGTTGAAATACGTTAAGATTATACGCTAAACGTATAATAACAGAGATAACTATTACTAGATTCTGTGGCCTACATAAAAATGCTATGCAGTAAATGTGCAAAAAGTTAGGGTTGCCAAAATTGGCAACCCTATTTCCTTGATTTAGTTGTTTAGTCCTAAGTTATAATTAAGAATTAACCTCTGAGCTCTGCTCCGATAGCGCTGAGCGCTTTCAGTACACGCTTCATTGCGCTGTCAGCCTGTTCGTCTGTGAGAGTTCCCTCATGTGAACGCATTGAGATAGAGTAAGCAATACTCTTCTTGCCGTTCTTCTTCATATCATCGCTGCGGTATACGTCGAAGAGACTTACCTTTTCGAGTATCTTTCCTACAGCTCCCTTGATAGCTTTTTCAAGCTCTGCAACAGGCATATCCTCGTCCACAAGGAGACTGAGGTCACGGGTAGTTGCAGGGAACTTCGGCAGGGGCTGATAGGTGATCTTGTCTGCGGCAGCTGCCATGAGCTCGGGAATATTGAGCTTTGCAACGTAGGTCTTTACGCCTATCTCATAAGTCTCCTGTACCTCTGGGTGAACCTCTCCCATTATACCGAGTGGAGCGCCGTCCTTGAGGATAACAGCGCTTCTGCCGGGGTGGAGAGCATACTTCTCGTCGAATAAATCGCTGTCATTGGCGCGGATATACTCAACATCGTCTATCTTTAGCTCAGCAAGGAGCTGCTCTACTATGCCCTTGAGCGTGTAGAATTCAGCGTCGCCGCCGTACATACCTATTGTAAGTCTCTGAGGCTCGTCAGGGAGAGAATAGTTGTATCTGTGTTTCTGTTTGCCGCTGTTTGCAAGAGTATCACCGTTGATGAATGGCTTCTCATGGTCAGCAGGGAGGTACTCCTTGGCAATCTCAAAGAGACAAGCCTTTTCGTTGCGGTTGTTGTAGTTGAATGAGAGTACGTCGAGCATTGATGGGATAGTGGAAGTTCTCATAACGCTTGTATCCTCACCGAGAGGATTTACTATCCTTACTACATTGCGGAGTCTGCTGTCAGCAGGGAGTTTTATCTTATCGAAGTACTTTGGAGATACGAATGAATAGGTAGCTATCTCATATCCGCCGAGAGAAGCTACTGCATTTCTGAGTATGCGTGTGAACTTCTGCTCCTCAGTGAATTCAGCTCTTGCAACACCGCGGAAGTCTGTTGAGGGGATATTGTTGTAGCCGTAGATACGGGCAACTTCCTCTGCGATATCAGCCTTGCAGCCGATGTCTATACGGAATGAAGGTGCGATGACCTTGCCGTTCTTAACCTTGAAGTCAAGGCGCTCGAGGTACTTTATCATATCAGCTTCTGATATATCTGTGCCGAGGAAATTGTTTATCCAGTCTGCGCTGAACTCGACTGTTGCGGGAGTCTTGTCCGTGTAGTCGCAGTCGATAACTGTGTTGAGAACCTCACCTGCTCCAAGCTCTTCAACGAGCTCAAATGCTCTCTTTAAGCAGGTCATGGAAATAAGTCTGTCAACGCCCTTTTCATATCTTGCGGAAGCGTCCGATTTGAGCTTGAGAGCCTTTGATGTGCGTCTTACCTGTGTGGGCTCGAAGTATGCTGACTCAAATACGACAGTTGTTGTATCGTCCATAATACCGCTGTACTCGCCGCCCATGATACCTGCAACGGCAACGGGCTTCTTCTCATCTGCGATAACGAGAATATCATCTGTGAGTTCACGTTCAACGCCGTCGAGAGTCATTATCTTTTCGCCGTTCTTAGCGTTGCGGACATTGATATGAGCTCCCTCAACGTAGCGGAGGTCGAAAGCATGCATAGGCTGACCGTATTCCAGCATAACGTAGTTTGTGATATCAACGAAGTTGTTGATAGGACGAACACCGCTTGCACGGAGTCTCTCTCTCATCCAGCGGGGAGAAGGACCTATCTTTACGTTCTTTACGATACCTGCGCAGTATCTTTGGCATTTTTCCGTGTTGTGGATATCGACTTTGAGCATTGAATTGATATCGCCGTCCACGCCCTTGAACTCGGGAGCCTTGACTTTCAGCTCTGTGCCGTAGGTAGCGGCGGTCTCTCTTGCAAGACCGATAACGCTGAGACAGTCAGGACGGTTGGAGGTTATCTCAAACTCTACAGAAGTATCGTCAAGTCCGATAGCTGTGTGGATATCCTCTCCAAGCTTGCAGTCTTCTTCGATAACAAAAACGCCCTCTGGGTCTGCGTATGGGAAGTCATGGGCTGTGAGACCGAGAGTTTCAAGTCCGCAGAACATACCGAAACTCTCAACTCCGCGCATCTTACACTTCTTTATCTTGCCCTCGGGGAGTACTGCTCCGTCAAGAGCAACGGGAACGAGGTCGCCCTCCTTAACGTTCTTTGCGTTTGTAACTATCTGTATGGGAGCTTCCGCACCAATGTCAACCTGACATACGAAGAGAGCGTCAGCGTTTTCGTGAGGACCCTTTGACAGTATCTTTCCGACTACTACATTGGAGATATTGCTTCCCTCTTTTTCGTAGCATTCTACCTTAGATCCGCTCATTGTAAGAGCATGGCAGAAATCCTTTATCGGCATATCGGCTTTTACATAATCACCGAGCCATTTCATAGATAAATTCATATCTTTTTTCCTTTCGATTTATTTGAAATATCATCACACTTTTCGGGTATTCAGTATCCTATGAACTGAGTATGGCGGCAGAATTTTTTCATTTGCTTCGCTACTTCGCTGAATACCTTTCTGTTTTCTTCGTTGAACTTTTTCTGACTGACGAAGAGGCGGTTTTCGGTAAATTTTCTTATGCGCCATTTTTTACCGTTTTTGAGTTTTAACTCTATATAAGACTTATCATACTCCCTACCTTTATGATGCCAGATAATTGGTATCGGGACTACAGATGAGATATCTTCATATCTGACAGCCATGGGTATCTCAAAACTGACGAAATACTCATTCAGAAAGAAATGGGTATCGTTGAATGATAACGAACAGTTTTCAAGCTGCTCTTTGATATCGGGTAGTTCTTCCTTTATCTTTTTCAGACGGCGGCTGTAAATAAAGAAATTCAGCCATGTGAGAAAAGCAGTGAGCAGAAGCAGCCCCCAAAAAAAGCATTCGAGAAACAGTGTATCAAGATCTTGCCCAACAGACTTGATCTCGATTATGCAGTATACTATCACCAAAATGGTAAAAGGTATAAGTATAATATAAGGCAAATAGGTCTTTTTCAGCACCTGCCTGTAGCGTTCCATGTTCAGAACTGTTCTAAGAAGCGCACGTCGTTCTCGTAGAGGAGACGCAGGTCGTTGATATCGAAGCGTCCCATTACCATACGCTCAAGGCCGAGACCGAAGGCGAAGCCCGAGTACTCCTCAGGGTCGATACCGCAGTTCTCAAGGACCTTGGGGTGGACCATTCCGGCACCAAGAAGCTCGATATAGCCCTCGTCTTTACACATTGAGCAGCCTTTTCCACCACAGTTGAAGCAGCTGATATCAACCTCGCAACTTGGCTCTGTGAATGGGAAATGATGAGGACGGAAACGAAGCTTGCAGTCGTTGCCATAGAGCTTCTTCATGAGCATTTCCAGAGTGCCCTTGAGGTCGCTCATTGTAATTCCCTTATCAACTACGAGACCTTCTATCTGGTGGAAGAGAGGAGAGTGTGTAGCATCAACAGCGTCTGAACGGAAAACACGTCCTGGCGATATGATACGGATAGGAGGCTTCTGGTTCTCCATAACATGAACCTGTACAGATGAAGTTTGTGTACGGAGAAGTACGGATTCGTTTGTGCCTTCGATATAGAATGTATCTTGAGTATCTCTTGCAGGGTGATCTGGAGGAAGATTGAGAGCCTCAAAAACGTGATAATCGTCGTCAATTTCGGGACCGTCTGCGATATTGAAGCCCATGCCAATGAATATCTCTCTTATCTCGTTTTCTACCTTGGTAAGTGGATGAAGCTTGCCGAAAGGAGCGTGTTTGCCTGGAAGAGTGATGTCAATCTTTTCCTCTGCTAGCCTTGCAGCCTGTGCGTTTGCTTTCAATGAAGCAAGTTTGCAGCTGAGTGCCTCTTCGATATCGGCTCTTACCTTATTTGCAAGTTGACCGATAATTGGCCTTTCTTCTGCGGAGAGCTGTCCCATCTGTTTGAGTATGGCTGTGAGCTCACCTTTTTTTCCGAGGAACTTAATCCTCAGGTCGTCCAGCGCTTTTATCTCTGTGCAGGAATTGAGCTCCTGCTTTGCAAGCGCTTCGATCTTTTCAAGCTGTTCTTTCATTGTTTCACCTCAAAATGATTTTGTGTGCAAAGAGCGATGCCCACATCGCCCCTTTGGACTTAATTACTTAAAGACAGGCTGATGTGGGCATCAGCCCCTGTAAAATGTTATGTGTCGAGACTAAATAAAAAAGCCCTGTCCAATAGGACAAGACTTAAACCTTGCTTTTATACCACCCATTGTCAGGAGAGCCGACACTCTCTTGTCTTTAACGCAGACCTACGTCGGCAACCTACAACAGCTCAAAACAGCAGCTTCCGTTCCGCCCCTCGTGAGTGAACTTCGGGATGCGTTGTTACGGAGCACTTTCACCTTTTTGCTCCTCTCTGAAGAAACTCCTGCATTCTTACTCTCTCAGTCATTGGGTTATAAACATATTATATACGCGGTTTCAGAAAAAATCAAGAGCTTTTTTGAATTTTTTTTCTTATTGGATATACACTTGTGAAAAAAAGATGAAGCAATTGAAAATTTTGAACGGATTTGTTGCAATCTGACGGAAAATGTGTTATCATATAAGTACATGACCAAAAACAGAAACGGAGAATTGAAAATGGACAATTTTGCTGAACAGCTCGTAAAAAAGAATGAAACAAATGCCGATAAGACAAGAAGAATAGCAATGTTGATAGTTGGTATCCTGTTTACTGCTGCATTGTTGCTTCTTGCAATCCTGGCAAGACGTCCGCTGATAATGTTTCTAGGATTTGCACTTTCAGTAGTCGCAGGCTACGGAACTTATTATTACGTGCAGAATACGTATGTGGAGTATGAGTATACTTTTACCAACGGTGACCTTGATGTGGATAAGATAATTGCAAAGAAGAAGCGTCACGAAATGCTTTCTACGAACATCAGGAAGTTCACGGATTTCGGGAAATACGAAGAAGGTATGGAAGAAACCGACGATATGACAGTTATTATGGCAACGGACAATATAGCTTCGCACGAGTACTATGCAGATTTTACTGATGAATCTGTGGGCTCGGCAAGACTCATTTTTGTTCCGGATGAGAGAATGCTTGAGAATATCAAGAAATTCCTTCCTGCAAAGTTGAGAACGAAGCAGCTGTAATTAAACTGAGTTAATATTATATTTCAGCGTTAAACGCTAAAAGGGGAGGTCATATATATGCAGATCGTTACACCAAAGCAGATGAGCAGATTGGAGGAGCGTTCCGAGAAAATGGGCGTTACCAAGAGACAGCTCATGGAGAATGCAGGCAGGAAGCTTGCTGATCTTATCGATGGTTATTGCCAGAGTGAAGCGAAGTTACCACCTGAGGAATGCTCAATAGTATTTCTTGCAGGTACGGGAAACAACGGCGGTGATTGTTTTGCCGCTGCAGATATTCTCGTCTATAAGGGCTACAAGATAACTGTTATTCACATAGGCGGACTTCCGAAATCTCTTCTCGCTCAGGAAATGCTGAGCAGACTGCCAAGAGAACGTATAAGCTTTATTGAGGGCTTCCGCAGCGGAAACGTTGAAGCTGCTATTGAAGCGGCAGAGCTAGATTACATGACCATTCAGCCTAGAAGTGGCGACGGCTTGGACGACAGCCATGATCGGAATCCTCTCGACGATATCCTCTTTGCGGAAAAACAAAGAATGGGACTTATCAAGGGCGCTATAGTAGGCGCACAGGTGCTTGTTGATGGAGTTTTCGGAACAGGCTTTCACGGACAGCTTGACAAGGATACAGTTGGAATATTCGGTATAGGCTCTGGTGCTTATCGTGTTGCGGTAGATGTACCCAGCGGTGGAAACAGCACTACTGGAACAGCCTCGGCAGGAATATTCAAGGCAGATGAGACTATTACATTCGGATTC
Source organism: Ruminococcus sp. (assembly GCA_017616055.1). GTDB lineage: Bacteria > Bacillota > Clostridia > Oscillospirales > Ruminococcaceae > Ruminococcus. The sequence continues at coordinate 4,803 of JAFZYX010000064.1, read as the reverse complement.
ATCAAGTCGGGAATGTCTCAGTTCCCACTGAAAAAGTTCTGCGGAAAGGTGACTATTGCAGACATAGGAATACCCAAGAGTGCTTTTGAAATATTGGATGGTGAAAGGAAGTATTTCCGTATCGAAAGGAACTTCCTTGCTGCGTATCCGCCAAAACGTGAGAGGGATGCGCATAAGGGGTGCTTCGGGAATGTACTCGTTATCGCAGGAAGCTCCTCAATGCGTGGAGCAGCTGCATTCGCAGCTCTCGGAGCTTTACGTAGCGGTGCAGGACTGGTAAGACTTGCCTCTGTGGAAAAGTGTATAGATACGGTATCCGTGCTTGCCCCTGAGGCTACATTTATTGAACTGGAAAGCGATGATTACGGCTTCATGCTCTATGACAGCAGTAAGGAAGTACTTGCGGAGGCTATGAAAAAAGCTGATGCTGTGGTTATCGGTTGCGGAATTGGGGTTACTCCCGATACGATAGAGCTTACGAAATTTGTGGCTCAGACCGCAGAATGTCCTGTAATAATTGATGCAGATGGAATAAACTGCATTGCAAAGGACATAAATATTCTAATGAAGAAGCAGACAGACATAATTATTACTCCTCATATGGGTGAAATGGCCCGTTTGCTGAATTGCAATACCGATATGATAGCTGAGAACAGAATAATCGCAGCTGAAAAGTATGCAGAACAGTTTGGCATAACGGTTGTGTTAAAGGGGGCTGGTACAGTCATTGCTGACAGCCATTCAACTGCTGCAAATCATACGGGTAATGCAGGTATGAGTGTGGGCGGAAGCGGCGATGTCCTTGCAGGTATGATAGGAGCTGCAATTGCACAGGGGTGCGGAATATTCGACGGCGCCTGCGCAGGAGTATATATGCACGGTCTCGCAGGAGATGTTGCGGCTCAAAAGCTGGGCATGGAGGCTATGCTTCCACGTGATATTATCGGAAATCTGTCCTACGCTTTTGGCATACTAAGAGAAAAGAAAAATAATATGACCGTTTAAGTTGCGGTTGGATGTGAAAATGTATTTTCGATACTTTGATTGGAGCTGGTATTATGAAAAGGATTTTTACATTCGTGCTTACTGCGGTTGCGGCATTATGCCTTACAGCATGTTCGGTCAACCAAATAGGGAGTTCTTCATGGAAAAATTCTCTTGGCTGTGGCTTTTCCGCGGAGGTGATGATATACATTGATCGCCTTGAAGCAAGAGGTGCTGTAAAGCGTTTCGGAGAAGGTATTTGGGAAATAGAGTTTTCTGAGCCGAATACTCTCAGTGGAGTAAAGCTAGAGTTCAGCGAGGGAAATGTGGCTGCATCCTATAAGGGATTGAGCTTTTCAGTACCTCAGTCGGCAATACCTGTAAAGGCTATGATGCTTAATCTCATGAAGGCTGTGGAAGATAACGCAAAGTTGGATGAGCTTACAGGTGAGGAAAACGAAGGAATGCTAAGTATCAAGGGAAATCTTGACGGTGGAGAGTATATCCTCACTGTTGACGAAAACGGCCTTCTCAGCAGCTTTGAAATGCCAAACAATAAATTGAAAATGCGGTTTAATGAGATTAGAACCGTAGAAATATCATCGGAACAGTCTACGGTTGAGGAGGTTACAGAAACGACTTCTGAAACAGAGACTATTACAACAGCTTAAAAACATAAAGAGCGTACAAAATTGTGCGCTCTTTTTTATGGATAATAGTAATCGAGAAGTAGCTGAACAATAAGATTATAGGTTCTTATGCCTTCTTCTCTACCGTTCATCTTAATATTTGTGTCAAGAAATGTATTCGTGGCTTCGCTGACGGCTTCCGTTGGAATTATCTCCTTATCAGCGTTTTCTTCCCAATAGTTCTCGGGAAGGAAACGATACCAATCATTCAGTACTTCTTCGGATAATTCGTGTTCAATGGCCAAGTCGTACATATTGTTCTCATACAGGGCATTGTCAACATATTCAAGAGCTTCGAGGTAGCCTGCATACTGAAATTCTACATTATCGCTGCCGGTTGTTGCGATATACGCAAGGAAGTTTGCTTCATCCTCTTGTATTATTCCTTTTAGGTGTGAAAGTTCGTGGCATACTGTGAACGGAAGATTTGTTCTTACCATGTCGTCGTTAAAGTTAGCTTCTATGGTGTAGGGAAGGTATATTCCAGTAGTATAGGTTTGACTCATGAAAAATGAGAATTGTATGGGTTTTGCGTCGGGATAAAAGCCGTTGAGCTGAGTATAAGTTTTTCCAGCCCGCTTCATTGCTTTTTTTGCTTCGGTTTGAAAATCACAGGTGAGCTTGAATCTGTTATGTTCGTCACGTGGTACTTTTTTGGCCAACTCATTACACTTTTTTACCAGCATATCATGAAGTGCAATTATTTCATCATCGGCATGTTCATGTGTATCGGGAAAGTATCTTTCCGCAAGTGGAGTACACTGATACATGATAAAGCAGTTCATAGTCTCGGTAGTTGTAACATAGCATAGTATCCAAAGTACAAGAGTACCAACGTAGGCTGCTGTCCTTTTGCGTTTGCCTTTTCTGAATATAAGAAGTAAAAGAAATATAGGTAAACCGATGATAACGAGTATCACAGCTCCTAGTGTTAACATTTCTCCCAGCGAAAATGGGAGAAGGCCTGTTACGAATGAGACAGCTGTTGATATGTAAGGAAAAATATTATTGACGTAAAAATCGGCAAATGGATGGCAGAAACGTGCTAGAATGTTCAGTATCACCATTATCGCAATGAGAATTAGGGGGATGCTGTATCTGTTTTTCATTGCATCATCCTCTTTCAGATAGTTTTTCTTAATTATACCACAAAACAAGTTTCAAAGCAATGAGATTACTGAAAATGAAGAAATTGGTAATTCTGAGGTTGATTCTGCATATATCCGTGTACTGCCGAATAGAATTTAAGTATCAATTATTGGAGGTGTAGTCGTGCAGGAAAAAAGCTTAAAGCAGAATCACAACATGATACTTGAAAATAGGAAAAGTTTAAGTATTTCGGGGATAACAGACGTCGATAGCTTTGATGAAAAAGAAATAAGCCTGTATACTCAGCTTGGAGAGCTAACTATAAAGGGGAGAGATCTTCATGTCGATACAATGAGTGTTGAAACGGGTGATATGACTATAACTGGCGATATATGGTCACTTATATACGGAGATAAAGATAAAAAAGGCCCTATTTCAGCAATTGGAAGGCTTTTTAGATGAAGATAGTTCCAGAGACTTATTTTACAGTCAGCGAGGAACTGAAACTTTTTGGGCTATCCTGCGTTATGGGATTAGCAATTGGAGTTGCATTTGACGTTATTAGAGCGATAAGGCTGATAATTCCTCATAATAAGGTGCTTGTTGCATTTGAAGATGTTGCTTTTCTGTTGTTTTATAGTGTGGCGCTGGTCACCTTTGCTGGATCAGTAGCTCGTGGAGACCTTAGGGCGTATTTCGTTATCGGCAATATTCTTGGCTTTATGATATATTTTGTCACCCTAGGGAATATTGTGATGAAGACGTTGAGAAATCTATTTTTGATTATTGTTACTTGTTTCGGAATGATACTTCGTCCTTTTAAGATGATTTTTGCACCGTTGTATAAAAAAGTGTATGTTAAATTTGTTAGAAATCTCCAAATTATAGTTAAACGATTTAAAAAAATACGAATAGTATTGCTAAAACGTCCGTCAATGTTGTATAATAAAATGGAAAATAAAAAGAGAAAGAACGTGAAAAACGTTGTCGAAAAAAATGAAACATGAAAAGCAGAATAAAAAAGGTCTGTTCAACAGAGGGCTCGTAAAGCTTGCAGCTGCAGCTGCCATTGTTGGTTGCGGCGTCCTTATTGCTTCTACTCAGAAGGATTGCAAGGAAAAGGAAGAGCAAATGAAATTGATACAGACGAAGATAAATGCTTATGAGACTGAGAATGCCGAGCTGCAGCGTGTTCTTGACAGTGACGATCTCAACGCTTACATGGAGAAGGTCGCACTTGAGGAAAGAAATTATGCTTATCCTGACGAGCGCAGATTCTACGACACTACCAGGGACTAATCGAGTCTGAGAAAACAGATTCATAAAAAGGAGTTATAAATAAATATGCAGCTGGAAATTGGTAAGATCTATAACGGCAAGGTCAAGGGAATAACACAGTACGGCGCTTTTGTCGATATTGACGGTGGCGGTACCGGCATGGTACATATTTCCGAAATCGCAAATACTTATGTCAGTGACATCCGTGAGCATCTATCTGAGAATCAGGAGGTCAAGGTTAAGGTAATAGGCATAAACGAAGCTGGAAAGGTGAGTCTTTCTATCAAGAAGGCTTCCGAGAACGGCGACGCTCAGCCCCGCCAAAGAAGATTTGATAAGGGGCAGGGAAAATTCGATAGAAACAGTGAAAAAAGTTTTGATAAAAATGACAAGGGCGATTACAGCTTTGACAAGGGTGAGAGAAATAACGAACGTCCGCAGAGAAGTAAGCCTGTTGTTTGGGAACCCAAAAAGCCAATCCCTCAATCGGAAATGACATTCGAGGACATGATGTCGCGTTTCAAGCAGACCAGCGAGGAGCGTATGTGTGACCTTAAACGTAGTACAGATAGAAAAAATGGTACTAGAAGAAAATAAAGCAGAGCCGTCAAGTTGACGGCTTTTTTTTGCGTTGAATATCAAAAAATATATTTACATTGTCACCGATAAGTGATATAATATTACTGTATAACGATTAACGCAGGCGTTGCGCCTGCACAATTTTTTACTTGTTCAGACGGCTGTCGGCCGTCAATGGAGATAT
>JAFZYX010000063.1 GCA_017616055.1 Ruminococcus sp. | reverse complement strand
GGCATGGTTATGGTATGGATACCGCTCCTGTCAAGTCCAAGCATATCGAATGCGTGAACGGCAACTATCAGGGCAAGTGTGGAATCAAGTCCGCCCGAAAGTCCGAGTACAGCCGTTTTGCAGCCAATATGCCTCAGACGTGTCATAAGTCCGACAGCCTGCATGGTGAGTATTTCTTCACATCTGCTGTCAAGTGCCTTTTTGTCGGACGGAACAAACGGAGTTTTTTGGAAAGCTCTGTCAAGGATCGTCTCAGTAACATCAAGCGAAAAATATGCAGTTTTACAGCTCGGGCAAGCAGAAAAAGAGTTCATTCTTCTGCGCTCGTGGGATAATTTTTTTATGTCGGTATCAGCAATTGTCAGTCCGCTTGAAAACGCCTTGGACTCAGCTAAAACAGAGCCGTTCTCCGCTATTATATTATGTCCTGCAAAGACCATATCCTGCGTTGATTCGCCTATACCCGAATCGGCGTAGGCATAGGTGCAGGCGAGCGAGCCCGAATGTGCTTTTATAAGCGTTCTGCGGTAGTCTGCTTTGCCTATGACTTCATCGCTTGCGGATAGATTGAATATGATGACAGCTCCCGAGGCTGCAAGCCGCTCCGACGGTGGAGAGCTTACCCACATATCCTCGCAGATCTCAACTCCGAAGGTAAGCTCGGGAAGCTCCCTGCAAGTGAAAATAGTATCTTCAAGATGAACGGAATAATCTTCGTCAAGCTGAATATCCGCACACAGACTTTCGTTGGCAGCGGTAAAATGTCTGACTTCATAAAACTCGCTGTAATTCGGTATATTCTTCTTTGCAACAGCACCGATCGCTTTGCCTCTGTTTACGATAACGGCACAATTATACAGCTTTCCGCAGACTGCAAGGGGTACACCGATAAGTGAAACTATATCCAGTTTTTCTGTCTCTCTGATTATCCTGACAAGCTCATGTCTTGCAGAGCTTAACAGCGCGTCCTGCAAGAAAAGGTCACTGCAGGTGTAGCCTGTAACAGATAGCTCTGGAAAACAGGCAATCTTAACTCCTTTGCTGTGAGCTTCGGTGATGAGTTCAATTATACTGTCAGCATTGTACTGACAATCTGCAACTTTAACATCAGGCGTTGCACAGGCTATTTTTATAAATCCGTCCTTCATAGTATCCCTCCAAAAAGAAAAAAGGCACTGCGAAAAAACGCAGCGCCTTTGCTTGTCTGAGATAATTATATATCAGATACAAGAAATTGTCAAGGAAAAACTTGACATAATAAAACGAGTATGATATAATGCAAGTAAAGAGCAACGGTGCTGAGTATTCAGCACCGTTTTTGCGTTTTTGGAGGTGATACGGTGTTACAGATAAAATATAAATGGACTGACGGCAACAACAGGGATTTTCAGAGATTTTATTTATCTACAGAGGAATACTACAGTAGCCTTGTAGGTGGAGTTCAGAACCGCAAAGGCTTTATCCCTTACAATATATCCGAAAGCATAGGCACTGTGCTCATAGCCTGTATTGATGATATCACTGTTGGCTGTGCGGGACTTAAAAGATACTCAGATACAGATGTGGAAATCAAGCGAGTATGGGTTGAACCTGAATACCGCCGACATCGTATCGCTGAAAACATGATGAATATGTTAGAAGAACTGGCAGAAAAAATGAAGTTTCAGCGTACTGTGCTGCAAACTCGTGAAGCGATGAGAGAAGCCGTATCGCTTTATGAAAAGCTTGGATACTATCGTATCAATAATTATCCGCCTTACGACAGGCTCGAAGGTGCAGTCTGCTATGCTAAAAATCTGTAATAAAAGGGAGGTGCTTTTATGGCTGCTTTTGACAGGATATTATCGGGAATACCCGAAATGGACACAGCACTGGACAATATAAGGCTTGGCGACAATGTTGTATGGCGAGTTTCGGAGCTTTCCGAATTCAGGCTATTCATGGAGCCTTATCTCAGGCAGGCTATTGCAGACGGCAGGAATATCATATATTTCAGATTTGCAAGTCACGAACCACTTGTGGAGAACTGTCCCGAGGTAAAAACTATCGAAGTTCCGCTTTCGCACAGATTCGAGACCTTTACCGTTGATATACATAACGAGATTGAGAAAGCAGGCAGGGACGCCTTTTACATATTCGACTGCCTTTCGGAATTGCAGGCGATGTGGGCAACTGACCTTATGATGGGCAACTTTTTCCGCGTGACCTGTCCGTTTCTGTTCATACTTGATACAGTTGCGTTTTTCCCTATAATCAGAGGAAAGCACTCCGTTCATGCTATAAATAAGATACTGAACACAACACAGCTTTTTCTTGATGTATATTCGGATAAAAAGAACGTATATGTCCGTCCGGAAAAGGTGTGGAACAGAAGTTCCGACACCATGTTTCAGCCACATACTTATGAGCCTGAAACAGGGCGTTTCCGCCCTATTCTTGACGGTGTCAAGTCCAGCCGCTTCTATCAGGTACTCGGAAATGCACAGCGCTCAGCAGACGATCAGTTCATGGACTCATGGGACAGATCGTTCAAGAAAGCAAAAGTCCTCTATGAAAACGGCGTTGATATAACCGAGCAGTGCATTAATATGTGTAATATCATGATGACACGCGATAAAAAAATGCGTCAGATGGTCAAGAAGCACTTCCGTCCCGAGGACTATTTCAGCGTCCGTGACCACATGATAGGCACGGGAATGATAGGCGGCAAAGCCTGCGGTATGCTGCTTGCGAGAGCTATTATCCGCAATACAGAGCCTGATATAAACGAAGTTCTCGAACCGCATGATTCATTCTATGTAGGCTCTGACGTTTACTATACATACATCGTTGACAATAATTTCTGGGATTTGCGCATAAAACAGCGAACCGAGGAGGGCTATTTTTCTCTTGCTGATGAGTTCGCAAAGCGGCTTATGAACGGTAAATTCTCCGATGAAATGCGTGAACAGCTTGCCCGTATCATCGAATACTATGGACAGGATCCCTATATCGTCCGTTCAAGCAGTATCCTTGAAGACGGCTTCGGCAATGCATTTGCAGGCAAGTATGAGTCGGTTTTCTGTGCTAACAGAGGTACTCCCGAGGAGCGGCTCGAAGAGTTTGAAAAGGCGATAAAAACCGTCTACGCAAGCACCATGAGTCTTTCTGCTCTGGACTACCGCAAACGCCGCGGACTTGACAAGCGTGACGAGCAGATGTCCCTGCTGATACAGCGTGTGTCGGGCTCTTACTACGGCGCATACTATATGCCCTGCGCGGCAGGTGTGGGTTATTCTTACAGCCCATACAGCTTTCTGAAAAGCTCCGACCAGTCCGCAGGAATGCTGCGTCTTGTAATGGGACTTGGCACGTCTGCTGTTGACAGGACAGAGGGCTCATATCCCCGTCTTGTAAGCCTTGATATGCCCGAAAAAACAGTGTATTCGACTTATGCTGACAGACACAGATTTTCGCAGGGAAAGGTGGAGGTCATCAATACTTCTATCCACGATCTTGAACGTCTGCCGCTGCGTACAATAGAGCCTGAGATACCTGAGTATCTGCAAAATATCCTCCTTGAACATGACTTCGACGCAGAGAGCAGACTGCGTGAAATGGGGCGCAGAGTATCATCGACTTTCATCTCCTGCAAGGGACTTGTCAGCAATAAAACGCTTATGTCGCAGATGCAGAGAATGCTGCGCTGTATACAGGACGAGTACGAATATCCTGTTGATACGGAGTTCACTATAAACGTGTCAGACAGCGGCGAATACTCCATTGACCTTTTGCAATGCAGACCGCTTCAGGTCATCAAGGATAAGTCGGGAGTTGCTGTTCCCGATTATATATCTCAGGAGCATATCCTCCTCGAAAGCAAGGGAGCTTCAATGGGACTTTCAAAGGCTTCAAAGCTTGATATTATCGTGTATGTCGATCCCGTTGTGTACTACAATATGCCTTACAGCGAGAAAACTTACGTTGCGAAAATGATAGGCAAGATAAACTGGACTTACCGCAACAGCGGCAAGCATATGATGCTGATGGTGCCGGGAAGAGTGGGAACTTCTTCGCCCGAGCTTGGCGTGCCTACCTCCTTTGCGGACATAAGCGAGTTCGACGTCGTCTGCGAAATGGAGGAAGCCCGTGCAGGCTACAACCCCGAGCTTTCCTATGGCAGCCATATCTTTCAGGATTTAGTGGAGGCGGAGATACTATACACAGCTGTATTCAATAACAGCAAAACACTGCATTTCGCTCCCGATAAGCTTAAGAAGCTGCGGAATGTGCTTGAAGATATCGATGAAAACAGCGGACTTGACGACGTTATACATATCTACGACGTGAGCCGTTGTAAATGCGAGCTTTACAATGACATCAAAAATGAACATCTTTTGATAACAATCTGAGCAAAGGCGCTTATCCGCAAGGATAGGCGCCGTTTTTACTGGAGTGGAGAAATTGAAACTGACATTTCCGCCCATAGGGGCAAGAATAATAAAATCATCGGTGGCAGTGGCACTGTGTATGATAGTATACTTCATCAGGACGTTCCTGCCTGTAGAGAACGGCATTCCTTTTTACGGGGCATTGGCGGCATTATGGTGCATACAGCCCTATACCGATACTACAAAAAATAATGCATTGCAGCGTTCAGTGGGAACACTTACAGGTGCAGTATATGGGCTTCTCTTTCTGCTGTTGTTCCGCAGGCTGGGTTTAGCCATACCTGAGTTTGTCTATATTTCTGCAAGTATTTTCATAATCCCTGTGATATACATAACTGTTGTTATTAATAAACGGAACGCATCTTTTTTCTCATGCGTTGTGTTTCTGAGTATTGCACTTACACATTCCTTTGACGAGAACCCATATCTGTTCGTGCTGAACAGAGTTGTTGATACCTTTATAGGAATTATTATCGGAGTAGCTGTGAACGACTTCCGCCTGCCTGTCAGACGTGATGATTCGACTCTTTATGTCAGCGGACTTGACGATGTGCTCATTTCACAGACCTCAAATTACAGCAAGGTCGAGCTGAACAGACTTATCTGCAGCGGCGTGAAATTCACTATATCCACTACACGCACTCCCGCAGAGCTAATGTCCATAATGCAGGGAACAGACTTGCAGCTTCCTGTGATAGTTATGGACGGAGCTGCGCTTTATGACGTTAAGGAGAAGCAGTACCTTGATATGACATATCTGTCGCCAAATGCTTCAGCAGAAGCTGAAAAGATCATTTCAGAGTGTGGACTTCACTGTTTCGTGAATACTATGCTCGATTCTACCCTGCTGATATACTATGGGGAACTGCATAATTCTGCAGAAAAAGAACTGTTTGAGTCTCATAAACACTCTCCCTACAGAAACTATGTACGCTCCGAATACCGCCGAAAGGATATGAATGAACGTGTTCTGTATATCACCGTTCTCGCTGAAAAGATAGAAATCTTTCTGCTTGAAAGAAAACTGCGTCAGCAGCTTGGAGCAAGTGCGAAGATAAGCCTTTCCGACTCTGAATACGAAGGCTTTATGTATCTGAAAGTTTTTTCTCCCCTTGCTTCAAAGGAGAATATGATGATAAGGCTGAAAGAGTATGCAGATGCGGACAAAATCGTGACATTCGGCAGTGTGCGTGGCAAATATGACATTTATATCAACGACGGTGGCGGAAACGCCACTGTGAAAAAGCTGAAAAAGATTTGCAGAGCAAATGGCAGATTTTGAAAAAATAAATAGAATGGAGAATAAATAATGATAACTTTGAATGACTATTTGTTTTCGGGAGATACTGTATTGAAAATACTACATCAGTATTCAAATGACCTGAGAAACAGTGCAAAAGATAATCACAACAGTATCGACCTTGCACATTCCAATTTTCTTATACAGATAATTGAACTGCTTGAACACAACGACTTCCTTACCTCTCAGTCGCAGAGAATAAAGGAGTTTTACAAATACATGACGAGGGAATATCCCTTCCTTGCATTCACATTCAAAGGGCGTATAAAGTCCCTTATCCGTGCCGAGGAAAAATTCAACGGTTATATCCTTGAATTCATTTACAAGTATTACAAAAAGAATGGCAAATTTCCGTCGGAAGCTGAAATAAAAAGCAAGCTCATATGCTTCCGCGACCTTATCGCGTACCGCATAGTTATTTCAATGCCTTCCTGTCATATCAAAAACGGAGATGAAAAAAGTGAGATAGAGAAGAAATATCTCTATGAGATTGCAGATGTTGTCCCTGAATTTCTTGAAGAGAGAGGCTTTACCGCAGAGCTCTCGGGTTTTACTGAGGACAGGTATTCAGACAAGCTCAAAGAGGCTGTCAGACCCTATTACCGTGACTATGTGTCATTTCCGAGAAGCACAGGCTATCAGTCCATACACATAACCTTTTACGACAATCTTGCTCGTTGTTATACGGAATTGCAGCTCCGCACAAAGGACATGGATGACTTTGCGGAGATAGGCGAGGCAAATCACTTTGGCTATGAGAAATTGCAGGAAGCAAGGCGCACAAAGCGTGATGAGATACCTATTTGCGAGTGTATTTATTTTGATGAGGCATACGAACGCCTTACAAAATTGCAGGAGCTGGAGCTTGCAGAGATAGACGTAAAT
>JAFZYX010000062.1 GCA_017616055.1 Ruminococcus sp. | reverse complement strand
TGTAGTTGTTGTAGTTGTTGTAGTTGCATCTGGAGCTGGGATCTTGCTTGCAAGAGCTATAATATCATTATAGAAGGACTTAGGCTGATAGTTGTTGAATGGAAGTGGTGAACCACCGTTTTCACGATATCTCCAGCTTCTCTCATCTGTTGTACCCCAAAGAGTAACAGTTGAGATATTTGCTGCATGCTTCATAGCAACTTCAAAGATCTGAGGATAAAGTTTGTCGTTTGAACCAGTGCTGTTTGTAATATCAAGCTCAGTTATCTGAACATCAAGTCCGAGTGACTCGAATGCCTTGATAGCTGTCTCAAATTCGCTAGCTGAAGGATACTTGGAATCAAGGTGAGCCTGCATACCGATACCATCGATATAGTCGCCTTCCTTCATGACTGTCTTAGCCATGTTTACAAGATCCTGAGTCTTAGCGCTCATGTACTCGTTATAGTCATTGAGATAAAGCTTACAATCCTTAGGAGCATACTGTCTTGCATACTTGAATGCATTTACAACGAACTCAGAGTTGCCTTCACCGTATACTTTTACCCAGTTAGAATTGTAACCTGGTCTCATTCCACCACCGTCGTTAACGAAAAGCTCGTTACAAACGTCATATGAATGGAGATTAAGATTCGGGAACTGTGACTTGATAGCACTGAAAGTGTTCTTGATCATGCTCTCAAGACGCTTGTTCATTCTGTCCTTAGATACATAGCTGCCGTACTCCTGGAACAGTGATGAAGGAGTCTGGCTGTACCATACGAACGTATGACCACGAACACCGATTCCGTTCTGCTCAGCAAACTTGAGTATACCACTAGCGTTATTGAGGCTGATATTTACATTATCACCGTTAACGCCTGCAACGATTGAATCAGGCTTCATTTCATTCTCACAAGTTACAGAGTTATAGTTCTTCTTAATGAACTGCTGAGCCTGAGAATTACCAATTTCATTACCACTTACGGAAGTACCGAGACGGAAGTAAGGTCCCATAACATCCTTGAAACCAGTACCGCCTTTTTCGTACTTATAGTTAAGGTTCTGATGAGCTGCAACACCTTCGGAAGCGCCTGAAACTTCAACAGTCTCAGTATCGTTGCTTCCTTGATTCTGCTGCTCCTGACCCTGCTGATTGCCCCAAGGCCATCCAGGATTCTGATTCTGGCCCTGATCCTGGCCCTGATTCTGATTCTGCTGCTGATCATCGGAAGCGTTTGTAGTAACAGTTACGCTCTTAACGTTAGCAGAACCATTTGATCTATATCCCTCGATGTTGAGAGATACCTCATAAAGAGTACCTGACATATCAAGTCCTGCATTTGACCAAGCATCAAAATGCTTAGATACGTCAATAGTGCCCTTCATGTAGTTTGTCTTATTATTACCAGAACCGCTCTGCTGGCGAATGCTCCAGTACTGTGGGAAAGTTGCTGTACCATCAAGAGAAGGCTGATTGTAACGCATTGTCTTTGCAATATCATATGTATTGCCATTAAGAGTTACAGTACCCTTTCTCTCGGCTCCATCTCCGGGTGGACGCCAGTCGCCCCAACCTTCAACGATGTAGTATTCCATAAGAGGATTCCTTGTCCAGCCATAAACACACATGTAAGAATTTCCTCTTGGAGTGTACTCAACATCGTATGTAAGAACTATATTGCCAAAAGCCTTGTAGTTCTTCTTCTGACTGTCGAAATTCTTGCCCATACGAGCCAGGAAGTTTTCAATTCCGCTCCATGAACAGGTGAAGGAACCTGCGCTTGGATTCATTGAAGCCTGACCAGTATAGTTCTGATTCCACATCTCATAATCGTAGCCGCCAATATTTCCTCTTACCTGCTGGTCAGCTGCCTGTGCAACTGTTGCCGGTATAGCGGGAATACTTGCAGCAATCATCATAGCGGTCGTGCTAGCGCTAACGATCTTTCTGAAGATGCTTTTTTTCATGTTGATCATTCCTCACTTTCAAATTCGTGATTTTCCATCCTTTTCGCTGAGAAAAAGCACAAAAGCTCCAAGTTGCTTTTGTGTCCCTCCTCTTTCCCAACTCTTGTCTTTATTTTATTACTTTTTTATGAACATTACAAGTCAATTCTTGCTAACAATAAAAACCCTTGCTCATTTTTTGCTGTTTTTGCACATTTTAGCTTCTCAATTTGCGTCTTTTTTATACACTCTCGATTATTCGTTATATTTCCACACTTTTCTTTACTGCTCATTAGCTAAATTCATGATACAATTGTGCTAAGCATTATTTTTGTTCAATTTTGAGCAACGTATTTTAGCCTTATTCTCCCATATACAAATTGTAATTGCTTTTTCACTAAATACTACCTGAAATCACGAATAATCGGGATTGTCTGACCACTTTCGAGCCTAAAAAAATACACTCCGTCAAGAATAATGTCTCCCGATTATCGGTGTGCACAAAAACACAGTATATTTAATGTAAATTCCTACAAATTTCGTTTTTTCACTTTATTTTTTATTGAAAATGATATATAATAATAGTAGTATATAATTTTGGTATACCATTATAGTACAAAGAGGGGATATAACATATGGAAAGCGAGAAAACGAAAAAAATAGTCGTCGTCGTCTCTGGTCTCGACGAAGAATATCAGTACAATATCTTCAAAGGTATTAATACCTTTGCTTATGCTCATAATATGAATATCTCCTACGTTGCCGGTTTCGGTGGAATGGTAGGAAGCACGACCTTCGACATTGGTGAGAGCAGTATCTATAATCTCATTGATTATACTCAGTTTGACGGAGCTCTACTCATGACTAACACCTTCGGTGACACGGAAATGAGAAACCGCATTTTTACCCGTGTTCTCGCTTCAAAGATACCAGCTGTAGTTTTTGAGAGCCGCGAAAATCCCGAATTCTACGATATCAGTATTGATAATTTTGGAGTTATGAAAACTCTTATCAACCATATAATTTGCCACCACGGAGCTAAGGTTATCAACTATGTGTCTGGTCCTCTTGGCAATCCTGAAGGAAAAGCAAGATATGACGCCTTTGTGAGTGCAATGGAAGATAACGGTCTGACCATCGACAATAACCGCATATTTTATGGTGATTTCAAAAGCTACGACGGAAAGCTAGCCGTTGACGATTTCATAGCTTCTGGGCTTGAGCTTCCAGATGCGTTTATTTGCGCTAACGACAGTATGGCCCTTACTGTAGCTTCTTCCCTTGAAAAGCTGGGGTATAAGATCCCCAACGATGTTATGGTAACAGGCTTCGATAATACTTTCAGCGCACGAAACTCCACCCCGTCTATTACTTCCGTAAAAAGGCCACTCTTCCTCGCTGGTGAAAAAGCAGCACAGATGATATTCAATGTCATCGAGGGACTTCCTCAGGAAAAGAGCGTCATTCTCGATGCAGAGCCGGCTTACTATGAAAGCTGTGGCTGTTGCAACGGAAGCACTGACGACCTGAAGGAATACAAGAAACTAACCTATCGCAAATCTGAAGACACAAACAACAATATTCACATGATAAACCGCCTCACTGCAGGTCTTGCAGAAGCCACAATACCAGCTGAGTTTTTTAGCGTTATCAATGCGCTAATCGGTGAACTAGACTGTGAAAAATTCGCCCTCTGTCTCTGTGAGGACTGGCAGGATGCTTATTCTTCAACATCCGATAGCCTTATACCAACTTGTTATTCCGAGTACATGACTGCTCCTTTCATATGGGACAAAACTGAACGCAGAAGTGTTAGTTACTTCCCAAGCAGGAATATGTTCCCTGAAGGCTTCGAGCAACGTGGCTGTGTGAACTATTTTCTTCCTCTGCATTTCAGTGACCGCTGTCTCGGATACTATATATTCACAAACAGCGAATTTCCAACATATAGTCTCCTCTGTCATACTCTTTCGATGGTTCTTAGTAACTCTCTTGAAAATATCCGTAAACTCACACATCTCAACAAAGCTATGGATGAGCTGAATCGACTCTATGTCATTGACCAGCTTTGTAATATATATAATCGCAACGGCTTTATCAATATAGCAGATGATATGTTCAAAGAGTGTGTTGCAAAAGGCAGCCAGATAATGATAAGCTTCATAGATTTGGATGGTCTCAAGTTTATTAATGACAACTATGGACATAATGAAGGCGATTTCGCAATACAACGTTTAGCAAGCATTATTCACTCCAACTGCGAGCATGGAAGCATATGCGCCAGAATCGGAGGCGATGAGTTTGTGTATTTCAATCCAAACGGCACTGAAAGTGACGCAATAACCCTCGAACGCAAGGTGAATTTGGCTCTTGACAACCTAAACAAGCTCCTCCAAAAACCCTATGTCATTTCCGCGAGCATCGGAAGCATTGTCACAGTCGCCAAGCCAGACGATACGCTTTACAGCATAGTTAAGCTCGCTGATGATAAGATGTATGAAGTCAAAAAGGCAAAGAAAAAAGCGCGTAAGTCAGAAAGGATCTGAAAAAAAGCCACCGTATTTGCGGTGGCTTTCTCTTATGCCTTTCTGAAACCTACACACTGTACAGCAGCTATAGGATTACCCTTTTCATCCTTAATCTCGACATTATAACAACATATAGTCCTACCATCCTTTATGAGCTTAGCCTCCGCGATGATACGTTTCGTTTTAGGAACTCCGATAAACGAAGCGTCACAATTGAGCCCTACAACTCCAGGCTGCTGCCAGTTTGAAGCCACTGCGAATGCAAAATCCGCAAGGGTGAAATAAACTCCGCCCATAATTCCGCCAACCGCGTTTTTGTGGTGTTCATTTATCTCAAGGCTTACCTTTGAATAATGGTCACCTAGCTCGTCAATAACAGCTCCCATCTCAGTTGCAAATCGATCATTTTTAAATAGTTCTCTTACTTCTTCAAGCGTTTTTTCATCATTCACAGATTATCTCCTGCTTTCATATTCTTCTCTTAAAATCGAGAAATAAAGTCTACCTACATACTTCCCACTCATAAAGAAATAGTCCCTGAGTGTTCCCTCATAGGTGAAGCCGCACTTCTCGATAACTTTTTTTGATGGTGTATTGATAGTTTTGGTGCATATTTGAACCTTATGCAGATTAATTTTATCAAATCCAAAGGCAATAACAGCCTTTGCTGCCTCGGTACAGTATCCCTTGCACTGAAAATCCGCTCCAATGCAGTACTCTATCTCTGCGAAGTGATTCTTACTGTCAACAAGAAAATAGGCTATCTGACCTATACACTCTCCGTTTTCCTTATTTATAACTGCCCAGCGATAGTAGTCCTCACGTTCATAGTTCCCGATATACTTATCAAGGAGCCCATTGACTTCTTCTAAAGTACGATAGGTTGGCTCCGAGTACATGATCTGCACCTTTTCATCGCTCGCCCAGTTTTTGAATACCGCATCACAATCTGTATATTCAAATTTTCTGAGTATTAGCCTTTCTGTCTCTATTGTCTGTGTTCCAACATGTGTCAGCATGTTATTCCCCTTTCGATTTCAATTATTCAAGTAAAAAATCCTTTCCCCTGACATATTAGCTATATCAGGGGAATTGTTTCTTATACAAGTTTTGACATATCATAAAGTCCTGCGGGTTGATCCTTGAGGAAAAGAGCAGCATTAATAGCTCCCTCGGCAAAAACGCTCTTGGAAGCTGCCGAATGTGAAAGAGTAAGCACTTCATCATGTCCTGCAAATATAACGTCATGTTCTCCTACGATAGTACCACCGCGAATAGAGTGCATACCTATCTCAGATTTTTCACGTTTCTGACGGCGTGAATGACGATCGTAAACGAAATGCTTAGAATTATCAAGTGTCTCGTTTATAGCATCAGCAAGCATAATAGCCGTTCCGCTCGGAGCGTCCACCTTCTGATTGTGGTGCTTCTCAACTATCTCTATGTCAAACTGATCTCCAAGTATTGAAGCTGCCTTCTTTGCAAGCTGTACCAGAAGATTGATACCGAGTGACATGTTGAAAGTAAAGAATATCGGTACATGATTGGCTGCTGACTTTATCTTTGCTGTCTGAGCCTCGTTATAGCCTGTAGAGCCGATAACTATAGGAGTTCCGGTAGACATACAGTATTCAATCAGTCCGTCAAGTCCGGCAGGATTGGAGAAATCAATGATAACATCAGGTTTTACAGGGAGTTGTGCCGGAGTTTCAACTATCGGGAAATCCGCATATTGTTCAGTATACATATCAATACCTGCAACTACCTCACAGTCGTCACGCTCCTTGATACAATTGTAAATGGTCTTTCCCATTTTACCGTTAGCACCACAAATTGCTATATTTGTCATATTTTACACTTCCTTTTGTTATAAAGTAAAAAAAGGTATTACTTGATGAGATTATGCTTTACAAGTGTAGACTTGAGCTTAGCCCTGTGCTCTTCAGTCATCTCACAGAGAGGCAGACGACACGGACCGGCGTTCCAACCCATCATATTCATAGCTTCCTTGACAGGTATCGGGTTTACTTCAATAAACAAGTCATTAATAAGGTCGAGATACTTCAGTTGTAACTTCATAGCTTCTGTGAAGTTGTTATCAAGACAAAGCTGAACCATATCATGCATTTCCTTTGGAATAGCATGTGAAGCAACTGATATTACACCCTTTCCGCCGAGAGACATAACAGGGACTACCATATCGTCGTTGCCGCTGTAAATGTCTATATTGTCTCCGCACTCGGCAGCAATCTTCGCAACATAACTGATATTGCCGCTTGCCTCCTTGATTGCAGCGATATTCCTGTGCTTTGCAAGCTCCTTTACTGTTGCGACTTCAAATCCACAGCCTGTTCTACTTGGAACGTTGTAAAGGATTATCGGGATATTTACCGCATCAGCAATTGCTGTAAAGTGAGCGATAAGTCCCTTTTGTGAAGCCTTATTGTAATATGGAGTAACATGGAGCAGAGCATCTGCTCCTGCTGCCTCAGCTTCCTTTGAGAGCTCTACAGCATAGTGAGTATCGTTGCTGCCTGCACCCGCAATAACAGGAACTCTGCCTGCAGTATGCTTAACAGCAAACTTGATACAGTCACGATGCTCGTCATCTGTCATTGTAGCTGACTCACCTGTAGTACCGCAGATAACGATAGCGTCAGTACCCTTTTCAATCTGATCGTCAATCACACGGCCAAGTTCATCATAGTTTATTGAACCGTCACTGTTCATAGGAGTTATAATAGCAACAGCGGCGCCTGTGAAAATAGTGTTCTTCATAGCTTATAATTCCTTTCATAGAAGCGGAATGTAGGGAACATCTTTCTCGATGTCCCCTTCTAATATTAACTCGAGGAACGCCAAAACCGGCATTTCCTTCATATGCATTATACAAAATACAGATTAATCAAAGTAGCCCTTAGCTGCAAGAAGCTCTGCAAGAAGAACTCCTCCGCCTGCTGCACCTCTAAGAGTATTATGTGAAAGACATACGAATTTGTAATCGTACTGAGTATCCTCTCGGAGACGTCCAGTTGATACTGCCATACCGCCCTCAAGGTTTCTGTCCAACTTAGCCTGTGGACGATCATTCTCCTCAAAATAATGTATGAACTGCTTTGGAGCGCTGGGAAGCTCAAGTTCCTGAGGAACGCCCTTAAAATCAGCCCAGAGCTTAAGAATCTCTTCCTTTGATGGCTTATTCTCAAAACTTACGAAAACAGCAGCTGTATGACCATCAGATACCGGAACACGAAGGCACTGAGTCGTGATATTTGGCGTTGTCGCCTTAACTATCTCGTTGCCCTTGATTTCGCCCCAAACCTTGAGAGGCTCCTGCTCAGACTTTTCCTCCTCACCGCCGATGTATGGAATAAGGTTATCAACCATTTCAGGCCAAGTCTCAAAGTTCTTGCCAGCGCCAGAGATAGCCTGATATGTGCAGGCGAGAACATTCTTCAAACCAAACTTTCTCAGCGGATGAAGTGCAGGGACATAGCTCTGTATTGAACAGTTGGACTTAACAGCGATAAATCCTCTCTTTGTACCGAGGCGCTCGCGCTGAGCCTTGATTATCTCAATATGCTCAGGATTTATCTCCGGAACAACCATAGGAACATCAGGAGTAAATCTGTGAGCTGAGTTATTTGAAACGATTGGGCACTCAGCCTTTGCGTAAGCTTCCTCGAGGGCTTTTATCTCGTCTTTTTTCATATCAACTGCACAGAAACAGAAGTCAACCATGCCTGCAATCTTTTCGATATCGCCTGTAGCATCCATAAGAACCATATCCTTCATGGAAGCTGGCATAGGAACTGTCATCTTCCAGCGGCTACCTGCAGCCTGCTCATATGTCTGACCAGCACTTCTCGGTGAAGCTGCCAGAACTTTGACATTGAACCAAGGGTGGTTTTCGAGAAGCGTAGCAAAACGCTGTCCAACCATGCCCGTAGCGCCTATAATACCTACGTTAAACTGTTTCATACTTATCTCTCCTTGAAAAAATTTTCCATAAAATAACAAAAACCGGTTGCAAACCGGCTCATCATGCGTTATAATAGAAATGTTGACATATCAATTTGAAAACAATATGCCGATAGCTCTCCATCAAAAGCATGATGACAGCTGCAAGCCTGTTAAGCATACAGCCAGAACTGAATTTACCAAAGACAGCTCTTCGGCGGCATTGCCTTTCGCTGAACACCATTGGACTGGTCATCCCGTGTGCAGGTACTTTTCGCAGCCGCGCCTCTACCTTGTAATTATAATAGCACTTAAATAAGCTATTGTCAATACATTCTTGAAAATTTTATTTCTGTTGTTAGCTGTAAGCCTTTAGCAGCTTGTGTTGGCGGATACCTTCATCCGACATTTAATAATGCAGATTATTGTGAAATGATTTAGATATCGCCTCACTGCAAACTTAAGGCTATGGACTAAATTCTTAGTCAAAAGGAGATATTAATGGAACTTCTCAAATCCGATTTTTACTATGATCTTCCAGAGGAGCTCATAGCCCAAACTCCCATAGAGCCGCGAAATGCATCGCGAATGATGTGCGTTGACCGAAAAACGGGAGAAATAACTCACGACCACTTCTATAATCTATGCGATCACCTCAAAGAAGGTGACCTGCTAGTAATGAACGACTCAAGAGTTATCCCTGCAAGGCTTTATGGAGAGAAGATAGGCAATCAGACCTTCATTGAGTTCCTGCTGCTTGAACAGAAAGGCGACAAGCTGTGGGAAATAATCTGCCGCCCCGGAAAGAAAGCAAAAGTTGGAACTCGTTTTTCATTTGGCGGCGGACGACTAACAGCCGAAGTCGTTGAAGTTAAAGACGACGGCAACCGCATAGTACAGTTTCAATGCGAGGGAAACTTCTTCACTGCCCTCGAAGACGTCGGGCAAATGCCGCTTCCTCCTTACATTAAGGAAAAGCTTGAAAACCGCGAGCGCTACCAGACCGTTTATTCACGGGAACTTGGCTCTGCAGCTGCTCCAACAGCAGGACTTCACTTCACCCCAGAAATGCTGGACGATATACGTTCACGCGGCATAAAGACAGCTTTTGTTACCCTTCATGTAGGACTAGGCACGTTTCGTCCCGTTAAAGAAGACAATGTTCTCAACCATAAAATGCACAGCGAACACTACTATCTCCCGAAGGAGACTGCCGACCTCATTAACGAGACAAAGAAAAATGGCGGCAGAGTTATCGCGGTCGGCACCACCACCTGCCGTACACTTGAAAGTGTGGCTTCATTTTACGGGAATATTTCTGAGCGGGAGGGATATACAGACATCTTCATCTACCCCTCCTATGAATTTAAGTGCATAGACGGGCTTATCACTAACTTCCATCTACCTGAAAGCACACTGATAATGCTGGTATCAGCTTTCATTGGTTACGAGAACACAATGAACGCATACAAAACCGCTGTTGAAGAGCGCTACCGTTTTTTCAGCTTTGGCGACAGTATGTGCATACTATAAAATAATAAAAAGAAAATAATTATTTGAGGAGATATATAAATAATGGCTGATTTAGATCTTTTTGACTTTTTCAAGGGTATAATTGATTCCGAAGATGGACCTATTGTACTCAGCAATCTGGAGTACAGGGTGATATATGAAAATTCCTCTGCGAAAAAGTATTACGCTCCTGCATCACCTCTCACCGGTAAGCTCCTGTCCACTCTTATGGATGATGAAATGATGAGCAAGGTTGTAATGAGCGTCGAGTGGTTCAAGGAAGACAAGAATAACAATAAGGTTTTTGCATTCCACGACAAAACAAACAATATGGATATGTACATTCTTGCTATAAGGAACACATCAGGTAAGCTTATCGGTTTCTACGGACGCCGTGAAGACAGAACCCCAGATCAGGGAAAAGAATTTGATCTTAACTGAGCTTTGCTATCTTACTCAAATTAATGATTTATATAAAAAGGAGAAGCTATGTTCACACTTCTTAAAACAGATAAAAAAGCCAGACGAGGCAGCTTCGAGACCGTCCACGGCACATTCCAGACTCCGTGTTTCATGAACGTTGGAACTGCCGCCGCAATTAAAGGCGGTATTTCCTCAGTTGACCTGAAAGGGTTGAAAACTCAGGTTGAACTCTGCAACACCTATCATCTGCACCTGCGACCGGGCGACCACGTAGTAAAGCAAATGGGCGGACTTCACAAGTTCATGAACTGGAATAAGCCCATTCTTACTGACAGTGGTGGATTTCAGGTATTTTCGCTGGCTCAGTTGCGGAAAATAAAGGAAGAAGGTGTATACTTCGCCTCGCATATCGATGGACATCGCATATTCATGGGGCCTGAGGAAAGTATGCAGATACAATCCAACCTGGGTTCAACGATAGCTATGGCTTTTGATGAATGTATCGAAAACCCTTCTCCATACAAATATGTAGCTTCTTCCATAGAACGCACCACACGTTGGCTCATACGTTGCAAGGAGGAAATGGCTAGACTTAATAACCTCCCTGATACTATCAACAAAAAGCAGCTCCTTTTCGGCATAAACCAAGGATCCACATTTGACGATCTACGTATAAAGCACATGGAGGACATTGCCAAACTTGACCTTGACGGATACGCTATCGGTGGACTAGCCGTGGGCGAAGAAACTGAAGAGATGTACCGTATAATCGACGTTGTAGAGCCGTATATGCCTGTAAACAAGCCGAGATACCTAATGGGTGTTGGCACTCCCTCCAATATCATCGAGGCAGTAGCCAGAGGCGTTGATATGTTCGACTGCGTAATGCCTAGTCGAAATGCTCGTCACGCTACCGTTTTCACTTGGAGCGGAATAATGCACCTTAACAACAAGTGCTACGAAACAGACCCGAAGCCCGTAGACGAGCAGTGTGACTGTCCGACCTGCCGTAATTTCAGCCGAGCCTACATACGCCATCTTTTCAAAGCAAATGAGCAGCTCGCAGGAAGACTTGCGGTACAGCACAATCTTTATTTCTACAACACCCTTACGGAAAAGATAAGAGAAGCCATTGACGAGGACCGCTTCGAGCAGTTCCGCGGAAAATATTCTCAGCTTCTTGCTACAAGGATATAATAACGGCCTTTTGCCGATAAACGGATGGAGTTTTTATGAATACTTTCCTGTTTTTATTGATGCTTGCGGTCTCTGTCTCTGTGACCGCTGTTTTTCTGCATGAAATGCGTAACGATCTAAATGGTAATAATAATCCCAAAAAGAATAGCTCTGTAGTAAAGGCAGCTTCTTGCTGCGTCGCATTACTTCTTGTTTCCATTGCAGCTGCAGAGGCTCTCGGCATTTTCAGCATAGCTGAATACAAAGGAGCCTTCCTGCTTCTCGGTAGCATGACAGGTCTTTCTCTTTTCATGTACATTTTTAACAAGAAACGAAGATACAAAATTGTACTTACTGCGATAAAAGCCTTTCTCGCCGTTACAGTCCTAGAGGTAACTCTCTTCAATATTCCTTCTTACCGACTATGGTTCGGAGATTACGGAGAGATGTACTTCAAAGCAGATGAATGCAGTAGAAGTGAAAACGTACAGTACCGTACCGATGAAAGAGATATAGCTGTACAGGGCAACTATACTGCAATTTTCAAGTTTGACGATATCAACGAAGAGGTTGCCGACGTGTTTATCGACACCGAATGTGCTCAGTCCACTAAAGGTGCGCTCATAACCATAGATACTATGGACGAGACGAACGCCTATGAATACCGCAATGGCATTGCAACACAGTTTATTGCCAAGGATAAACCACATTCACAATACGTACAGCTTCACCTTTCGGGAAATGCAAGCAGTATTAAGGTTAATGTTGTTCCCCTCGACAACGGTATCGTCAATATCAAGGGTATAGGCTTTAACCGTCAGATACCAATGAGTATCTCTTGGATGAGAGTTCTGCTCATTGTGTTCGGAGTCTGCCTCGTTAAGATCATGCTTTCAAGTAAGACGGCAGAACACAGCGTTTCTGAAAGCAAAAAGCTGTGCAGGACAGCTTCTGTCATCATCACCGACATAGCCTGTATTGCTGCTGTTCTTGTTACTTTCGTAAAGCTAGATAACTACTCTATCATCGACATTATGAAGCGTCCCTCGGGCAATCAGATGACTCAGGAACTAGTTGAAGCATTTGAAAACGGCAGCACCCGAATACTCGACGAGCCAACAGAGGAGCTAAACAACTTTAAGAACCCATATACTATTGATGCCCGTGAAAAGGCAAGCCTCAAATACAAGTGGGATCATGTATATTACGACGGACATTATTACAGCTATTATGGCATCGCGCCTGTTGTGCTTCTTTTCCTGCCATATCATGCGCTTACAGGCTATTATTTCCCCGATTCCCTGGCAGTTCTCCTGTTTGCACTTCTTGGTATCATTGGTCTTACCAAGCTCTACATGGAATTCTTAAAGAAGCTGTTTCCTCAAACCCCTGTAGGTATAGCAATCTGCGGACTCATCATAATACAGACAATCAGCGGAATATGGTTCAGCATAGGACGTCCCGCATTCTATGAAATAGCTATGGCGGCTGGCTTTGCCACTCTCACATGGGCAGTATATTTCATGCTGTCCGCTGATATCCTTGGTAATGGCGTACCTAAACTCTCACGCACCGCCGTTTCTTCACTGCTTTTCGCATTAGCAGTACTTTGCAGACCTACTCTTGTGCTTTACTGCATAACAGCAGCCCTCTTTATGATCATGGCTCTCCCGAGATTAAAGGCTTCTGACAAAAAAGCTTCAAGAAACGGAGCTTTCCGCTATCTGCTTTGTGCTCTGCTTCCTATGGCATGTATCGGATTAGTTCAGATGTGGTACAACTATGACCGCTTCGGCAATCCATTTGAGTTTGGTATACAGTATTCTCTTACCATCAACGACTTCACCAAGACTCAGTTTCACAGTCGTCTGTCGCTGATACCTGTGTACAATTACTTCTTCAATCCCCCTGTGTTTTCCATGAAATACCCCATAGTCAGCACAGAATTCCAGTCAATGAGCTCTGGAGGCTTCTTCTACTTTGATTTTCCGTCAACTGCAAATACTTCAGGACTCTTCTTCCTTGCACTTCCGATGTTCGCATATCTTTTGTCATTAAGAGCTCTTGGAAAGCTGAAAGGCAGAAGGAAAAAGCTAGTAACTGCTATTTATGTTTCTGTCCCATGTCTGTTCATACCTTTCGGCATAGTAGCTTCCGTATGGGAAAGCGGCTACGCAGTTCGCTATATGTCAGATTTCGCATGGCAGTCATTGCTGGGCGCTTTCGCGATATTATTCTTCCTATATAATAAAACCAAAGATCCAACAAAGAAGAAGCTGGTAAGCGGATTTATGTGCTTTGCAGTAATGTGGGCTCTCATAGTTGGCGGAGTTCAGGAGTTCAATCAGGCGTTCCGCTATGACTCATATGACAGAAGCTTCCCTGAAATGGCTTATGAAGTTCAGCGTATGTTCGCATTCTGGACATGATGTACTACGTATATATCATTAAATGTGAGGGAAATACACTGTATACAGGCATTACCAACGACATTGACCGCCGTTTGGACGAGCATTTCGGCAGAACAGAAAAATGCGCAAAGTTCACACGTTCTCACAGGGCGATATCTCTCAAGGCGCTGTGGAGCTGCGAGAACCGCAGTATTGCTTCGAAACTCGAATATCGCATTAAACGCCTCACAAAAGAACAGAAATCAGCACTTATTGCTGATAATTCCATTTTTTCTCAGCTCTTCGGCGAGGAACTTTCTGAGCTTTTCCACCGCGAAATTATCTGATAAGGAGTATCCTATGTACGAAAACAAAACAGAAGAACTTCCCGTAAAAACCGTTCTTGCCTGTGTCGATACAGGCGAATTTGACGCGGAAGCCTCAATAGACGAGCTTGCTGAGCTGGCTACTACTGCAAATGCAGACGTAGTCGGCTCTATTATACAGAAACGTCCTACCTTTGACCCGGCTACCTGTATGGGTGCAGGAAGGCTCGAGGAACTGAAAGAGCAGCTTAACGCGCTGAACGCAGAGTTAGTAATTTTTGATCATGAGCTCACAGGCGTTCAAGTACGTAATATAGAGGATATCCTCGATGTCCGCGTTATAGATAGAACTACTCTTATCCTCGATATCTTTGCTCAGAGAGCGCGTACAAAAGAAGGTAAACTCCAAGTCGAGCTGGCTCAGCAGAAATACCGTCTGCCACGACTGACAGGTATGGGTACTGCTCTTTCAAGGCTTGGCGGCGGTATCGGCACAAGAGGTCCTGGTGAAACAAAGCTTGAAACTGATAAAAGACACATCAGAAAACGTATAAGTTACCTTGAAGCAGAGCTTGAAGAACTCAAAAAACACCGTAATTTTTCACGTTCACGCCGCAAAAAGGACGGTATCCTCTGTGCAGCCATTGTCGGATATACCAACGTTGGTAAATCAACTCTCCTTAACGCTCTGACTGACGCAGGAGTTCTTGCGGAAAACAAACTTTTTGCAACTCTCGATATAACATCACGCTCCATCGAGCTCCCAGACGGCAGAAGCGTTATGCTTATCGACACTGTCGGCCTCATAAGAAGACTTCCCCATAATCTTGTCGAGGCATTCAAGTCAACACTTGAAGAAGCAGCGGCAGCCGATATTATCCTCAATGTGCAGGATCTCTCATCACCAGAGATAAAAGAACAGGCAGAAGTAACAGAAAGTCTGTTGAATGAGCTTGGTTGCGAGGGTATACCTCAGATTTACGTCATGAACAAATCAGACGTAGCTCCTTTCACAGATACGGTTTTTGAGGACGATAATACCGTCATGATAAGCGCAAAGGAGCATACCGGATTCGACAGGCTGCTGGAATGCATAATGAAAAACCTTCCCGAGACAGCAAAGCGCATGAAACTTCTCATTCCGTTTGATAAAGGCGGATTTCTCGGTAAAGTCCGTCAGGAAGGCAAGATTTTCTCGGAGGAGTACTTTGAAAACGGAACTCTCATCGATGCTCTTGTCGACGTAAAACTCATAAAAGAAGCTGCGGAATACAAGGTCTGAGCAATTTCTTGAAAATCCGTTGACACAAGTGTTCAAATAAGCTATAATCTAAGTGAACAGTGATATTGGTTAGCAAATTGTGCCGACCTAACTCATATTGTAAAGTTGGATATTGTCCACCATTACAAAAGAGATAAAACGAAAGGATAAAAAATGAACAGTAAAATATATGACATATATGGCTTTGACAGCAGGCTTACTCAGTTAGCCGCTCAAGCAGAGATGAACTGCGCTGAAGCCTTCTCTAAAATAAACGAAACCGCAGAATACTGCGGTGCAAAAGTACTCAAGGCATTCTCTGACAACAAGGTAAGCGAACCATGCTTTTACGGATCCACAGGCTATGGCTATGGAGACATGGGCAGAGAAGTAATTGACAAGGTCTTCGCACAGGCTCTCGGAGCAGAAGATGCTCTCGTTAGATTCAACTTCGTATCTGGCACTCACGCTCTTTCTGTAGCTCTTTTCGGCGTTCTCAGGACTGGTGACAAGATAGTCTCCATAACAGGAAAACCTTATGATACTCTTGAAGAAGTTATCGGAATAAGCGGTGAAAAAGGCAGCGGCTCCCTGATGGACTACGGAGTGAAATATGGCCAGGTCGACCTCACTTCGGACGGAATGCCTAAGCTTGAAGAGATA
>JAFZYX010000061.1 GCA_017616055.1 Ruminococcus sp. | reverse complement strand
AATAAAATTATATCCTGTTTACGCTACAATGTCAACGCGATTTCAATATGGTAATATAAACAAATGCACAGTCCTGAGGCTGTGCATTGTGACAGTTATTCCCGAGTTTGACAGAAAAAAAGAATCGAATAGGAAAAAGTAACAGTGAAGATTTCTCGAAAAATCTTCACTTTTTTTCATTTTAGGGGTTGACAAACGCGAATTTTAGTGGTATAATTTAAGTAGTGCATCGTATGCTATAATAGGGGAGGTAATTATGTTTCTTGATATATTTAGTAATAACGGATCCAAATATATTCGCATTTCGGAATCAATCAGAGTTATTGATCCTAATACCGGTAAGTCAGTTCCGAAGAAAAAAACTATTAAAAACATCGGACCGGTTTCTAAATTTGATGATGGTAAACCTGATTTCATTGCCAGATTAAAAGCTTCATATGCTGCCGGTAATCCCATTATTGATGAATTAAGGCCATATCTGAATACAGAGGTTCCTGAGGAAGTATACAACATCCGTATCTGCGAAGGCACAGATGACTGTATAGCGCATCCAAGACTGATATCCAATCTGCTTTTTGAAAAACTTCTTGAAGAACTTGATCTTTCGCAACTCATCCGTTCATACAAGAACAAGTATAATATTGGATTTGATGTATACGGCTTTTTCAAACTCCTTCTGTTTGGACGACTCCTTAATCCTGCATCTAAATGGGCAACATTGAAACAACGCGGTGACTATGCTGTACCTTTAATCAAAGATGAAGTCAACGAATATGATGTTTACAAGACACTAGACTTTGTCTATGATCATCACAGAGCTTTGTTTAACCGTATCAATACCACAATGGTAAAGAATTATCATCGTACAACAAATAAAGTATTCTATGATGTTACCAACTTCTATTCCGAGACTGATTTTAATGATGAAGATTACATTAATGAAAAAGGTGAAGAAGAAAAGGGACTCAGGAAAAAGGGTGTATCTAAAGAGAACAGAAAAGAACCTATCGTTCAAATGGGGCTCTTAATGGATGAACAAGGAATTCCTATCTCTGTCGAATGTTTTTCCGGCAATACACTTGATCAGCAAACGGTCGAGAATTCATTCGATCATTCAGTGGATTCATTTAATGATAAAAAGCAGCGATATGTCTATGTCTGTGATAAAGGAATCGGTAAAGGTGAGGCGATCGTGTATGCAATATCGCACGGAGTAGGATATCTGACAAGCCGAACAGTAAGAGGTTCTTCCAAGAAAGAAAAAGCATGGATGCTTGATCCTGAAGGTTATACTTTTGTCAACGATAATTTTAAATACAAGACAAAAATAGTAAAGAAAAAAGTAAAGAAGTCTGATGGTGTAGAATTAGAATACTCTGAAAAGGTACTTACCTATTGGAGCAAAAAATACTACGAAAAGGAAGTAGCTGAAAGAAAGAGCTTCTACGACTTCGTGGAGAAGTATCTTGAAGATCCCTCTTCCTTCAGAGTAAGCAAAACTCAGATGCCTGTCATTAAAAAGTATCTAAAAAAAGATGCCATAAATGAAAAAACCGGAGAACTGATAGAATACTCCGATCTTAAAGCTATACTTGATACAGAAAAACTAAAAATGGATCACGATCTTATGGGTTATTACACACTTGCCACATCAGAGATATACATGGAAGATCAGGAAATGATCAGCACCTATGGAAATCTTGTAGAGATAGAGGATCAGTTCCGTGTTATGAAAGGAACATTGGATGCAAGGCCATTCTTTGTCAGAACAAAAGAGCATGTCATTGCTCACTTCTCTATTTGTGCCATTGCTTTAATACTAATAAGACTTATCCAAAGACAGTTAATAGAAAAGCATCCTGAGCTTGTTGATGATGATCTGCTTTTCAGTAATATACTTTCTGCGGATAGAATACAGGATGCTTTAAACAAGTGGAAGATTGAGAAACTCGGTGATACATATTATCGTTTCTGCGATCTCGATGATCCTGATCTTGATCTTATTCTCAAGTCATTCAACATAAATATCCCAAGAAAATGCTTTATGATCAGCGAGGTGAAGCAGCTAAAATCACAGATAGAAATGTCACTGTAGGCCATAATTGTAATACATAATGTCACCTTTTATTTTATCCCTGTTTATAGCAAAAAAAGCCTTGGAATCGCCGTTCGGAAGAGCGGCGACGCCAAGGTTTTTATCATTTTTCCGTCAAACTCGGGTTATATCCTGTTTACGCTACAATGTCAACGCGATTTCAATATGGTAATATAAACAAATGCACAGTCCTGAGGCTGTGCATTGTGACAGTTATTCTTCGTAGCTTTTTGGATGCTTAGGCTTACGCCTGTAGCGCCTTTTGTCCGTATCCACCACCTTTGTGGCTGGGTCAACGCCGTTCCAGCTTCCTCTCTTTGAAGAGTCCACCTTCTTTTTATCCTTTTTGCTCATTTTATCGTATGATACAAATTTATCCATAATTCTCTCCATTCAGATTTCTTTTACGAAAAGATGTTCTTTATCACCATATATAGTATCATAGTCTCCAACGAAGACAAAATCGTACTTTTCGTACAAGTCTTTTTCGCTGCTCATAATATAGATCTTGGCAAATCCGATGCTTTTGGAATATTCACCTACTTTGCATATCATCTTTTCGGATATTCTCCTGCCTCTAAAAGCTTCGTCAACAAATACAAAACCTATCAGTGGCTTATATGGGTATTTCGACTCAAGCTCGTCCTTTTCAGTAAGTGTACAGAATCCTATAATCTTATCGCCATCAAAGGCGGCAAAAACACGCTCCCAGTCATTGAATGAATTGCTTTTCATTAACTCTGCGAGATACTTGCCTCCCCTCCAGGAACACTTTTCAGCAAAAGTAGCGACGTCTCTCCATTTTTTATGTGAATTTGAAAGTATTTGTATATCCATTAATTCTCCTGTAAATCAAGTTATTGTAAGAATACCCAAGGGACATCCCGACGTTGTTTACTCATCACCCGCCTTGAAATTATATATTGGCTTGATGACCTCGTTTATTTCAACCGTATCGCAGATATTGTCCACTATGTCTTTCATTGATTTATAAGCCATAGGACACTCGTCAAGCGTCTGCGCGTTGACAGATGTCGTATATATGCCGTTCATCTGCTTTTTGTACTCAGAAACAGTAAAGTTCTGTTTCGCCTGTGAACGCGACATAAGTCTTCCTGCACCGTGTGGCGCTGAAAAGTTCCAGTCTGGATTACCCTTGCCTGTACAGATAAGACTGCCATCACGCATATTTATGGGTATGAGGAGTTTCTCCCCAGCCTGCGCAGACACTGCTCCCTTACGAAGTAACATCGTCTCTGTATCGATATAGTTGTGTATCGTCGTGAACTGCTCCTCAGCATGGAGGTGCATACCCTTTATTATCTCGTCCATCATCGCTTGACGGTTCAGCATCGCGAACTGCTGTACTATCTTCATATCGTGGATATACTGCTCAAAGAGCTCACCCTCGCAGTAGGCAAGGTGCTTTGGAACATCAGTTGTCTTGGTGTTTTTCAGCTTTTTAAGCTCAGACTGTATCTGCTTCTGCTTTCCCTCCGCCTTAAGACGTTCGATAAGCTCAGCCTCCTCCTTGTCAGAACTCTTGTTGAGCCTCCTGTAAGCCTCGTTCTGGTAGTACCTTGCCACCTCCACGCCAAGATGACGGGAGCCTGAGTGGATAACTATATATATACTTCCGTCCTCACCTTTGTCGGCTTCGATAAAGTGGTTTCCACCACCGAGAGTTCCGACGCTCTTCTCTGCGTGAAGAGGGTCTATATGCTCAATGCAGAAAAGCTCTGCAAGGTTGATCCTTTCAGTATAGCGGTGAGACTTTTCACGTATCGAAAAGCCAGAGGGAATCCTCTCATAAATTAGCTTGTCAAGCTTTTGAAGCTCGATATGCTTTTCCTTAAGTCTTACAGTCTCCATTCCGCAGCCGATATCCACTCCGACCAGATTGGGGATGACCTTGTCCGTTATCGTCATGGTAGTACCTATAGTACAACCTGCACCTGCATGAACATCTGGCATTATCCTTATCCTTGAATCTGCGCTGACAGACTGGCTGCAAAAGGCTATTATCTGAGCGATAGCGTCCTGCTCAATAATATCTGTAAAGACCTTTGCAGAATTGTATTTTCCGTTTAATTCTATCATACTCTTTCCTTTCCAGGTCTGCCCGAACGCAACAAAAAAGCACCCCCGTAGGAGTGCATAATGCTCTGTATACGCAAAAGCTCAGCACATGGCTGAATATTTCGGGCAAACTCCATGCTTGTTTTCAATAGTATTAAATTTTGGCATCTTATAAAAGCTTTTGAACATTGTCATGGTGTTCACCGTCCTTTCGTAGAATATGGAACTATTATAATAGGGAATATTTTCAAAGTCAAGGCATATAAAAAACTGTAATCAAACTGTAATAATTAGCCAAAGAGGATAAAAACAAGTATTTTTTGATTTGTAGGTTCTCAAAACTGTATAATCAGTTCATGTGAACTCATAATAGAAATGCATCCTTCTGTGCATTATGCATAAAAGCAATATTATTCTTATACGAAGTGTAATTTTTGTAGTGTATTGACAAACAAGTAAAAATCATATATAATAGCATCATGCAGTTGAAACACGTCAGCTGCTGTAGTTTGGTGCTCCGCATAAGCACATTTACTATGATATGGAGGTTTATATGTTAAACAATTTCAACATGATGGCTCTTATGATAGAGGACATCAACTTGGGCGCAATCATTCCAATCGGAATCGGTATCATCGTCCTTCTCATTATTATTTTCACCGGCTACATCAAGGCTCCGCCGGATACAGCTTACATAATCTCAGGTCTCAGAAAGAAGATCATAATCGGTAAAGCAAGTATTCGTATCCCGTTCTTTGAGCGTGTAGATAAACTGAAACTCCAGCTCATTGCTGTAGACGTAAAGACTTCAAGCGCTGTTCCTACAGCTGACTATATCAACATTAACGTTGACGCAAACGTAAACGTTAAGGTAAGCAGCGATCCGATGCTCATAAAGCTCGGTGCTGAGAACTTCCTCAACAAAGACACCGCTTATGTTGCAAAAGTCGCAAGAGAGGTACTTGAAGGTAATATGCGTGAGATCGTTGGTCAGATGTCACTTGAGGCTATGGTCAATGACCGCAAGGCATTTGCTGAAAAGGTTCAGGAGAACGCTGCTCCCGACCTAAATAGAATGGGACTTGAAATAGTTTCATTCAATGTTCAGAACTTCACAGACGACCAGAACCTTATTGAGAATCTCGGTATCGACAACACCACAAAGATCCAGAAGAAGGCTGCTATCGCACGCGCTGAGTCCGAAAAGGAAATTGAAATTGCCAAGGCTCAAGCTAAAAAAGAAGCCAATGACGCTAAGATACTCGCTGAAACAGAGATTGCTCAGAAAAATAACGAGCTTGCTATCCGTCAGGCAGAACTCAAGAAGGAGGCTGATACTCAGTTTGCTATTGCAGACGCTGCTTACGAGATCCAGAGAGAGGAACAGCGTAAATCCATTGAGGTATCAAAGGCTAACGCAAATATCGCCGCTTCCGAAAAGGACGTTGAGCTCAAGGCACGCGAGGCAGAGGTAACTGAAAAGGCTCTCGATGCTCAAATCAAGAAGAAAGCCGAGGCTGACCGCTACAAGGCTCAGCAGGAGGCTGACGCAAGACTCTACCAGTTCAAGAAAAAGGCTGAGGCTGACCGTTTCCAGCGTGAGCAAGAGGCTGAGGCTCAGAAAGCTGAGGCTGAAGCTCAGAAATTCGCTAAGATGCAAGAGGCTGAGGGTATCGCTGCTGTAGGTAAGGCTGAAGCGGACGCTATCCGCGCTAAGGGACTTGCTGAGGCTGAGGGTATCAATGCCAAGGCTGAGGCTATGAAGAAGTACGGCGAGGCTGCTGTGCTTGAAATGTACTTCAAGGCTCTGCCCGAGGTCGTTAAGAATGCTGCTACACCTCTTGCCAATGTTGACAAGATCACAATGTACGGCGACGGCAACTCCAGCAGACTTGTAGGCGACATCATCGGTTCTACCACAAAGATCACTGACGGTCTTACAGCTGCTACTGGCGTTGACATCAGAGCTCTGCTCGCTGGATTCCTTGGTGGAAAGGCAGCAACTCCACAGAACAGTGAAGCTGAAGTCACAGCTGAAACAGCAACAGATACATCGACAGATTACTACCAGGAGTATCCGAATTCCGGCACTGATTATTCAGATTATACTACCAATCCCGATACACCTGAACTGTAATATTTTTTGCATGATAATTTATCCCCTGACGATATGCGGTCGTCAGGGGATTTTTGTCGTTATGCTGTAATTTTGCTGTAATTTTAATGTAATTTTTCATCTGTTTGTACATCTATATTGCGCAAATTTTGGTTAGTCTATTTGTATAGTTTTCACAAAGTTGTACAAAAAGCATTTACAAAACACGAAATACAGGTTATAATGGTATTAATAGAAAAACACAGTGCAAGCATAAAGACAGCAATATTTGGTCATAACCTCTGATCAATGCTCAGAGGGGGGGTATTAAAATGATAAAACATCTTTCGGGTGAATTTGAAACTGTTGAGTATGACACTCAAAAATATGCCATGCTGTACGATAATGTTCAGACCGAAGAGTATCCTGTACACTGGCATAATGCGGTCGAGCTTATCATGCCTTTGAAAAATGAATATACTGTTACTGTAAACGGGATAGACTATCCTATTCCCGAAAGCGATGTTCTAATCGTTCCACCCTGCGAGCTTCATAGTATGCTCGCTATTCCGGGACGTCGTATCATTTTCCAGTGCGATAACAGTATCCTTGGAGAAATATCTGCTCTTGAGCCAGTAATGCGCTCACTTAACGCTCCTGTACTTATATGCGCAGATATGGATAAGGAGCTACACGTTCTGGCAAAAAAGACCATGCTCGATATACTTTCACTTTACAACTCCAAGTCAGAGCTTGCTGACGTCAAGATATACGTCAAGGTAATAGAACTCTTCATGGCTTTGAGAGAATACCAGTTGGAACAGCAGAAGATAGTCATGGACTGCGACGATGAAAAGATCGACGAGTACAGTGAAAAGTTCGGTACTGTACTGAAATATATCGACAATAACTATATGTACGATATCACACTGGAGCAGCTTGCCGACGTGGCAGGCTACAGCAAGTACCATTTCTCGCGTATCTTCAAGCAATACAATGCTATGTCATATCTACAGTACATAAACGCAAGGCGAACCAAGGCAGCGGAGCTTCTCCTGCTCGACCCGAGCATACCAATTACGGAGGTTGCGATGCGTTCCGGTTTCAAGAGCCTGACCACCTTCAACCGAATCTTCAAGGAGATAAAGCACTGTACGCCTACAGACTTCAAAAAGCTGTATGCATTAAGGTAAATGTTAAGAACCATAAAGAAGCTATCGCATCTTTATGGTTCTTTATTTATAAAAACAAGGGGTGTGAAAATCATACCCCTTGTTTTGCTTATTACAGTCCAAATTCTGAAAGCTTGGTAATAAATGCGTTGTAATCTATTTCAAAAGGATAAGGACCGTGCCACTCATCTACTCCGCTGCCACGTTTGCAGTCAGATCGTACTACCGAATTGTTATTTACAACAGTGTATGCTTTATAGAATACCTCTTTATCGCCTGACATATAATTATATTTCACAATAATCAGCTTATATTTTCCCTCGGAAGTGCTATCATACATGCTGTAATCATATTTGAGCATAGATTCAAAATCGTTTTTCAGAAAAATCTCAAGCTGTTCCCTGCTCTGTTCATCGTCTGGAACAAGTTCATTTTGGTTTTCGTCCTCGATACTGACCTCAATTCTTAAATCTTCAAAGCTTTCCAGATATTTCTCTATCTTCTGATCTATACGCTTCATATTCGCTTCAAAGTCATAGTTTCCGTCAGCATCGTATATTAATTCATCTTCGCTAAGTGTAATCGACTCATCGTTTGATGTTATTTCTTCTCCAGAATCAGATGATGAGCTGTCAATATCAAGACCTATCTCTGCAAGTCCGATTTCAAAGTCAATGAAATCTATCTTATATTTCCTTTTATCAACAATAGTTTCAGCTTGAGTACCATTATCTTTAATGCCTTCACCGTAATTAACCTGACCGTCTTTATCGATATAGAAGTAATAAAATCTTTCTCCAATCTGCCAGTCTACATTATAGACTACTTCACGAGCCTGATGCGTAGTTCCTTGCTCTGATTCAATAACTTCTTCGCCCCATTTGAAATTATTAAGGAAATCAGCTATTTTCTCATATACTTCGCCATTTTTCTTATCATAATAATTATTGTCCTTGCTGAACGAAAAATCAAAAGTCGTAAAATCACCGAATGGTGTGGGATCGCTTTTTTCCTGACTCAGTATATCCTGTATGCCACCTTCAAAAGCATCAAAGTCTATCTTGTAGCATCTACTGTTATCGGTGAGAGGCTTCTGTGAACCGTTTTCAAAGTCCATCATGCTTTCCGTATAAGTCACAAAGCCGTCGTTGGCTATGCGAATATTGCACTCCACAGGAGGCGTATCACCTCTTGTCCAATTGATATTATAAAAAGGCTCCTCAGCGTCCTCATACATCGGTCTAGCCTCATATTCTTCAAGCTCACTGCCCCAGTTGAAATTATTGAGGTAGTCGGATATCTTTTCATAAGTTTCTGCTGAATATTTACCTTTTTTACCGTCACCTGCGTCAAAGATGTACTCGAACGTACTGAAATCATCAAATGTTAAGCTTTTGCACTCTAATTCGTCTATTTCTTCAGAGCTTGGCATCTGAGCGTTGCGATGTCTTTGGAGGAATACCCCCGCAACACCCAAGCCACCAATAAGAACTGCGCAGACTGCAACAGTACTGATAGTTCTTATTAATTGACTTCTCGGATTTATGCGCTCTGATGAGCTTACAACGTCAATATAGCCGCCGTTATCGTCGGTATTTGACCTTTTCTTCTCTGCAAGTTCGCAGGTATTGATAATACGCTCCTTCATGTCCTCGGGCATTTTTATCTTATCTGCCACTTTTTTAAGCTTTTTATCCATACTACATATACTCCTTTCTGTATTTTTCTTCCAACAGCTTTCTGCCTCTTGACAGGCGCATTTTTGCTGCAGGAAGACTAATTCCCATGATATCTGCTGTCTCGTTCACCTTGTACCCTTCTATATAAAATAGCATAAGTGGTGTTTTGTACTTTTCGGGGAGCTCCATAAGAGCGTCAAGTATCCCGCTACCCTCTTTCTCTATAGCATAACCGAGGAGGAGTTCCTCTCTTTCGGTCATGTGTCTTGTACGATATCTCAGCATATCACGACATTTATTTGTGGCTACAGTAATAAGCCATGCTTTCTCATGCTCAGCGCTACTGAAATCGTGAGACCTCTGTACGTATTTCAAAAATGTCTCCTGTACAGCATCCTCCGCATCAGCAGTATTCCTTAGTGAAAGCAGACATATTCTGTACAGCATATCGCCGTATCTTTCGACCGCCTCGCGAGCGCAGCCGCATTTTTGCATATTCATCAGCTCCTTTCACTATAGACACGTATCGTAGTATGAAATGGTCACATATATTATATCATTTTCCTGTAAAAATGAAAAGACAGCCGATTTTCACCGACTGCCTTTCAGGGGATATTAAAATTTGGAGAAATCTTAATTAGTGTGCCGGTTACCGATTCTGCAACCGGCACGATTTTTTATTTCCAATAGCGGATTATGCTCTTGTATGAACCTGTCCGCCTGCCAGAGTCTTGCCGTGAGCTGCAGCCATATCAGAAATATTTACGTTCTGGTAACCATTCTGAGCGAGCCAAGGAAGAACTTCTTCCATAGCCTGTGCTGTTGACTGGTAGTTCTCGTGGCAGAGTACGATAGCACCCTCAAGTGAACCGTTCTGTGCAGCCTGCTTGATTGTGTTAACAATCGCGCTTGCAGAAGCACCGTTCCAGTCCTGAGTATCTATAGCACAGCTGATAAGCGGTATATCGTAAAGTGCTGACTGAACTGTTCCACTGCTCTCGAGATAAGGTAATCTCATAAGGTGTGAAGGCTCAGCGCCGATAATGCTCTTGAGCTTGCTATTACACTGCTCCCACTCGCTTCTTACCTGAGATGAACCCATAGAACCAAGGTGAGGATGTGACTGAGTGTGGTTAGCAACTTCCATACCGTTCTCATACTCATACTGGAGCTGCTGATTTGATTTAATCCAGCTTCCTACGTTAAAGAAAGTAGCTGTCATGTTGTTCTTGATAAGAGCATTTATGATTCTGTAGCCAGGATCATTTGTGCTCGTAGCTGATGCACCGTCGTCGAATGAGATAGCGCAAAGCTTCTTGGAAGTATCAACTGAAGCACCGCCGCTGCTCTTAGGAGGCTCGCCAACTGTGCCCTTGCCTGTTTCAACTGATGACTGAACACCCTCAGTACCTGCAAGTACTTCATCAAGGTAGAAGTTCATTGTATCGCCTGAGCTCTCGATAGTCTCTACATAGAGGAGCATATCGCCTGAGTTGTCAGGGATTGTGAATGATGTATTCTCAAGCTTTGTCCATACACCATCCTTACAAGTTGCCTTAGCGATAGGTGTATAAACTGCTGAGTTGCCGTCACCCTGCTGGAGTGAGAGCTGGAATGTAGCGTCCTTTCCAGACTGCTGGAGAACAGCAGCGCTGAAGCTATATGTCTGACCAGCTACGAAATCTGAGCCGAGGCTGTATGCAGCACCATTCCACTCAGCTGATCTGCCGGAAACATAAAGTGACTTACCTGAATAGAAGCTGTCTGAGCTTACATCTACAGAAGCATTACCTCTGCCTGACCAGCTATCTGTGCTCGAATCAAAGGAGCTCTTGAAAATAGTCTTTGCAGCAGGCTTTGTAGTTGTAGTAGTTGTTGTTGTCTCTTCCTTAGCTGTTGTAGTAGTAGTCTTGGGAGCATCTGTAACAACTGATGCTATATTGTCTGAGTAGCTCTCGGGAAGCTTTGTTGTAAGTCCGAGGAGGAACTTCTGGATAGAATAAGCATCGTTTGTTGTGATGCCGCTGCCAGCCTCATAAACATCAGCATTGTACTGGCCCTGATCTGTGAGTTTGTACTTGTTGGGGTTAGCAAGTGCCTGCATGATGAGAACTGCATCGCCCATATCAATACCGTTATCACAGTTAGCGTCACCCCACTTGGAAACCTTAGAGTCGAGAGCCGACTTAGGATCCTGTGTGGTCGTGCTTGTTGTTGTAACAGTTGTTGTAGTTGTTGTAGTTGTTGTGGTAGTAGTTGTAGTTGTAACTACACCATAATTAGGATCGGGTGGATCGATCTTGCTTGCCAAAGCTATAATATCTTTATAGAACGACTTAGCCTGATAGTTGCTGAACGGAAGCGGTGAACCACCATTCTGGTTAGCTCTCCAGCTTCTCTCATCTGTTGTACCCCAAAGAGTAAGAGTTGAGATGTTAGCAGCATTCTTCATAGCAACCTCAAAGATCTGAGGATAAAGTGTTCCGTTGGAACCTGTGCTGTTTGTGATATCAAGCTCTGTGATCTGAACGTCTAGACCGAGAGCTGCGAACTTCTTGAGTGCTGTCTCAAACTCGCTTGCTGAAGGATACTTGGAATCAAGGTGAGCCTGCATACCGATACCATCGATATAGTCGCCTTCCTTCATGACTGTCTTAGCCATATTTACAAGGTCGTTTGTCTT
>JAFZYX010000060.1 GCA_017616055.1 Ruminococcus sp. | reverse complement strand
CTATGGAAGAAGTTCTTCCTTGGCTCGCACAGAATGGTTACCAGAACGTAAACATTTCTGATATGGCAAAGGCTCACGGCAAGACACTTGCAGGCGGTCAGGTTCATACAAGAGCATAATCAAATACGAGAGTATTAAAAAGCAACGTGCCGATCGCAGAATTGGTGATCGGCACCTTAATTAAGATTTCTCCAAATTTTAATATCCCCTGAAAGGCAGTCGGTGCAAATCGGCTGTCTTTTCATTTATTTACATATGAATGTTAAATGCAATATTTAATATTCAAAGTGAGAGCATGATATTGATTTATGAAAAGGTATATGATATAATGAGGTAGTAATATATGGACATTTGACACAGGATAAGAAAGAAAATGGATAAAATGAAAGAGGTTGATCATTTATGAACATGAATTTCAAGTGTAAACTGCCAATACCTGCTGAGGTAAAGAGCGAATTCCCTGTTTCTGAAGAGCTTGAAAAGGTCATTGCTGCTAGAAATGCTCAGATAGCTGATATAATCAGCAGTAAGGACGACAGACTTTTGCTTATCATCGGTCCTTGTTCCGCTGACCACGAGGACAGCGTTATGGACTACATCTGTCGTTTGCGCGAGGTTCAGGAAAAGGTTAGCGATAAGATACTTATCGTGCCAAGAATCTATACTAATAAGCCTCGAACAACTGGTAAGGGTTACAAGGGAATGCTTCATCAGCCAGATCCCGATCAGGAACCTGATATGTACAAGGGAATCGTTGCTATCCGTAAGCTTCATCTCCGTGCTATCAAGGAGACTGGCTTTACAT
Source organism: Ruminococcus sp. (assembly GCA_017616055.1). GTDB lineage: Bacteria > Bacillota > Clostridia > Oscillospirales > Ruminococcaceae > Ruminococcus. The sequence continues at coordinate 11,502 of JAFZYX010000060.1, read as the reverse complement.
GTGCGGACGAAATGCTCTATCCTGAGAATCACCGTTATCTAAATGATCTTCTCGGATATGTTGCAGTTGGAGCTCGTTCAGTTGAAAATCAGCAGCACAGACTTACCGCAAGCGGACTGAATGTCCCTGTAGGTCTTAAGAATCCTGTAAGCGGAAGTATGGCTGTCCTCATGAATTCTATAGAAGCTGCTCAGTCGGGACATACCTTCCTCTATAGAGGTTGGGAGGTATCGACTACTGGAAACCCTCTTGCACACTCTATACTTAGAGGTTTTGAGAACAATCACAGCCAGTGTATGCCAAATTATCACTATGAGCATCTTGAAATTCTTAATGATCTTTATCTTAAGAAGGGCTTCGAAAATCCTGCTACTATTATTGATACAAACCACTGCAATTCCGGCAAACACCCATTTGAACAGCCGCGTATCGTAAAAGAGGTACTTGGCAGTCGAAGATATAACGAGGAAATCAGAAAACTCGTAAAGGGCTTTATGATAGAAAGCTACATTGAGGACGGTTCTCAGAAGATTGAGGAGCATATTTACGGAAAGTCAATAACTGACCCGTGCCTAGGCTGGGAAAAGACTGAAAAACTTATACTTGATGTTGCTGATAAATTATAATATTGCAAGAAAGGCATAAAGAAGTTATTCTTTGTGCCTTTTTCTGACAGCGAAGGCAGAAAGAATTACAAATAGATGTATCATTTTACAATGGTATTATTAACTTGTCAGATTATCTGATACGTTTTTTAATTAATTTCTGGCTTTTATCTTTTGGTTTTTCTATTAATACTATCGTGATTTTGCCGTTCTTTTGATGTTTTGTGAAAAGACAATTGTTATGAGATAAAATATATATGCGAAATGTTCAAATAATGCGAAATATGGGAGATTCTTCTTGACTTTTTATAGATAATATGATACAATCTATAAGACAATGGGAAGTTTTCATTAATAAAAATAATTAACGATGAAAATGGATTTTTGTGATATTAGAGAAATTGTGTGAAAAGGAAGTATCAGGGATGAATAAGTTAACTATTAAGGACTTTATAAAGCTTTTAATGGGAAAAATTTGGCTCATTTTGTTTTTTATGATAATCGGTGGAGTTGCGGCGTTCTGTTATTCAAAATTTATGCTCCCATTGCAGTATGAGTCTCATATCACCATGTACGTTCAGAGTTATACTAATGTTAACGATAATACGAACAATAACAACAATGTCAATAATATCACCAATTCGAAGCAGCTTGTAAATACATATATGGAAGTTCTCAAGGATGACGCTGTTATGGACGCTCTCGGCGAGCGACTCATGGATATGTTTGACCAGGATACCATTTCAAGCAATTTCACTATATCTAACAGAAAGATTGTGCCTTCATCTATAAGAAAGACTATAAATGTCACTTCTGTAGCTGATACTTCAGCTCTTAAGCTTTCAGTAGTTACAAAGAATCCTAATGTATCGGCGGCAGTATGCAATGCTCTTACTGTTATTGCTCCTAAGTTCGTTCAGGATGCAGTCGGAGTTGGTTCGATAAATACTATTGACAAGGCAAGAGTTTACAATAACCCTGTCGGTCCGAATGTAAAGAAGAATGCGATTCTTGGTGCGGCAGCAGCATTTTTCCTTATAGTTTTCCTCATTTTCATGTTTGATTTCTTCGATAATACAATCAAGGAATCTGATATGCTCGGTAATAAATACAAAAAGGCAATACTTGGTGAGGTAAACAGATTTGATGACCCTAAGAAGCGTAAGGGCGGAAAGAAAGATGTGGATTCAAGAATGCTTATTTCTGAACCTCAAACACCTTTTTATGTTTCCGAAAGCTATAAGTCAATTCGTACCAACGTAATGTTCGCAATGGGTACAAGCGACAATAAAATAGTCGTTGTTTCAAGTCCTAACCCAAGCGACGGAAAGTCTACAACTGCTGCAAATATCGCTATTGCTTTTGCTCAGACAGACAGCAGGGTACTTCTAATTGATGCTGATATGAGAAAGCCTGTTCAGCACAAGACTTTCAAGGTTAAGAATATAGACGGTCTTTCAACACTTATTATCAAGAAGTCCGAAACTGAAAAATGTATAAAGGAGAATGTAGTAGATGGGCTTGATCTTCTTCCTTCAGGTCCTACCCCTCCAAACCCATCAGAGCTTCTTGCTTCTGAGAATTTTGCAGAACTTCTCAATCAGTTCTCGATTGTTTATGATTACATAATTATTGATACCCCACCAATTAACGTAGTAAGTGATGCACTTGTAATGAAAAACCTCGTAAATGGTATTTTCTTAGTTGTTAAGCACGGTAAAACTACTTTTGACGAAGTTGATAACTCTATGAAACAGCTTGATCTTGCAAAGGCAAATATGCTAGGTTTTGTTATGAATGAAATTGAGCAGAATCGTCACTCTTCATATTATAAATCAAAGTATGACTATAGCTACGGCGAGTCTTCAAACAGTAACAAGAAGGATTCCGAAATAGATGTTAACTGATCACCATTGCCACATTCTTCCAGGTATCGATGACGGCTCAGACGGCGTCGAAACTTCACTACAAATGATAAAAAGCATGAGAGAGCAGGGGATTGAGCGCATAGTTGCTACTCCGCATTTCTATGCACATCGCGAAAAAAGCGTCAGTTCATTCATAGAAAAAAGAAATAATGCATATGAAAAGCTGGTTCAGGCTGACCATTCAAACGAGGAGATACTTCTCGGAGCAGAGGTCGCTGTTGAACACGGTATAAGCAGGCTTGAGGGCATAGAAAAGCTCTGTATTGCTGATACAAAGTACATTCTGCTTGAATTTCAGTATGCTAGTTTTGCTCCATGGATGTTGGAGGAGGTAAACGATATCGCTTATGAATACGGTCTTACTCCAATACTGGCACATATTCATCGTTATCTCGAGTATTACAGCAAGTCACAGATAGAAGAAGTCCTCAAATCAGATGCTGTATTGCAGTTCAATAATGAGGCTTTTGAGAGTTTTAAGGAAAAAAGATTTGTTAAATCTCTGATAAAAGAGGGATATCCTTACGTTTTTGGCAGCGATTCACATAATATGAGGAGCAGAAAGCCAAATTGGGATGTTCTTCAGAAGAAAGTGAAGCCTGACGTAATTAACGGAATTGTTGATATATTTTAATAAAGCTGAAGAAGGGTGTGATGATTTATCATGCCCTTTTTTATTGAGTCAACGCAATTTTCGATAAAGAAAACCGCAAAAAATGACTTGTAATATATTTTATATATGATACAATCAAAATAGGATACTATTGTCTCTACCAACTATGAAAGTGAGGTTATAAACTGAATGCTAAAAGGTTTATTGAAGAAATTAACAGTATTTACAGTTGCATGTATGCTGGCTATGTCAGTCGGTTGCAGCACCTCTGAAAATGCAAACGATAACAGTACAGCAAATAAGACAGAAAAGAATGAAAAAGCAGAACCACAGGTTTTCACTGAGAATATTACAGGTACTGCTGACGGCTATGATTACGAGCTTTGGAAGGATAACGGAGATACAACGTTCACAGTTGAACCTGGCGGTGGTTGCTACTCATGCGAATGGGACAATATCAACAATGCACTCTTCCGTCGCGGAAAGAAGTACGATTGCACCATGACTTACGAGGAAATGGGCAATATTTCTATTGATTACGGTGTTGATTATCAACCTGACGGAAACTCATATATGTGTGTTTATGGCTGGACAAGAGAACCTCTTATAGAGTATTACATAGTAGAATCATGGGGTACATGGAGACCACCCGGAGCTCCCGTGGCTCTCGGTACCGTTGAGGTCGATGGAGCTGTATACGATATTTACAAGACTACAAGATACGAACAGCCATCTATTGATGATATACAGACATTTGATCAGTATTGGAGTGTTAGAAAGGAAAAGCCGGTACCAAGTGGTACAAAGATAGAGGGAACTATTTCCGTTTCCAAGCACTTTGATGCATGGAAGAAGTGCGGACTTGAACTGGGAAAAATGTATGAAGTTGCGTTAAATATTGAGGGCTATCAGTCAAAGGGAAAGGCAACTATCTACAAGAATAACCTAAAAATCGAGGGCACTTATTCAGAAGCTGACGATATCAAGGTAACAGTTGACGAAGAAGCTATTGAAAAGCTATCAGGAGCTGAAACAGGTACTCCTGAGGAAGTGGGTTTCTTCAACATAGGTTTTGAAAAAGGTGTTGAGGGCTGGATAACAAGAGGCGGTCCTCTGGTAACAGTTGACAAGGAAAACGCCGAAGAGGGCAGTCAGTGCCTGTTCGTAAGTGGAAGGACTGATTACTGGAACGGTGCAACTATATTGCTCAGCAGCGATACTTACAAGCCGGGTGAGGCTTATAGTTTCAAGGCAAAAGTAATGCAAAAGAGCGGCAAGGAAGTCACAATGAAGATGACTATGCAATACAATATGGATGGAGAGAAGTATGACGAAGTAGCTCTTGCAACTGCTAAGAGCGGTGAATGGATTACTCTCGAAAATCCCGCATACGTTATTCCGGATGGCGCTGAAAATCTCCAACTATATGTAGAATCTCCAGACAGTCTTACCGACTTTTACGTTGATGAGGTATCTGGCGGAGAAAAATCTTGATGAGATAATATAAAACTCAGTCCGAAGTTTCACTGCTTCGGACTGAGTAGTTTTTTTAGTATATATATTGTTGCAACAAACGTAGCTATGTGCTATAATTAATACATATTTACTGCCTAGGAGATCAACTATGAAAAAGAATAGTCTATCTGAAATAAAAAACTTCAGTCTGCTTGCTCCAAATGAAAACAGAAAAACTTTTAGGCTGAGTAGCGACACAGCGAATGATCTTTCGGTGGATTTTATAGCTGAAAGCATTTCTGGCAACTCTTCGGAAAAGACAGTGCTGAAAAACATCCTTCTTGAAATGCCGATTGACAATAGAACCATAAATTATCGCAGAGAGATATATACTGAGCTCAGGGACAACGAGGAGCTTTGTAATGAGCTCTATAATATTTTCGACGCCATGCGTTTTTATTCAAATGACCGCCCCGTACAGATAGGCGGAAGTTCCACTATGCTTGAATTCCTAATGCGCCTTAGAGCGCTGGAGGGATATATTGCCTCTGTTTTGAAGATCAAAGATGTTATTGAAGGATATGAGTTCAAATCAGAGGGAATGAAAAAATTTGCGGAATTTATAAGCAATATCTACAACAACAGTGGATTTGAGGAACTTTCAAAGGACATAGCTGCTGTAAGCGATGATGTGAACGAAGTAAGGAGTATAACTATCGGCATTAATCTCGATCACGAGTTTTATCCTATGGAAACTGGAATAATTTCATTGAATAAGTTTTATTTTGACAAACAGAGTGCCCTGAAGCGTTTTGTCAAATTTCATCTTAAAGATCAGAAGAATGATAAGGATCTGATCCAATTTTCGATGGAGATGCACGATAAAGAGATCTATAGGCTAAATCAGAAGTACAACGGTTTGCCATCTCCGACTAATCGTGCAACAGATACTCCGCTTATGAACAATCTCAATACTATAATGGAGCGTATGCTGCCTTCTATGACTTCAAAATTGAAAAGAGTTCTTAATAGATATGTAGACGTCAGTGGAAAAGCTCTTACAAATCTTGCTGATGAGATGTTGTTTTATTTACGCTTTATCGGGCTTGAAAAAAAACTTATCGCTCATGGGCTGCCATGCTGTTGCGGAGAGCCTTCTGAAAGTGATACTTTGCTAAGTGATTTCTACAATGTGAAGCTTGCAATATGTCGTTTGAAAGGTAATGTAGAGGAAGAGATAGTTTGTAACGATATGGTTTTCACAAAGGAAAAAACAGTTCAGATACTTACAGGACCCAACCGTGGCGGAAAAACTATTCTCACCCAGGGGATAGGTCTTGTGTTTCTGCTGCATCAGAGCGGGGTTTTCGTGCCTGCCGCTTCTGCAAAGATACGCCTCTGTGACGGCATATACACACATTTCCCTGTTGAGGAAGAAAAGACTGTATCCCTCGGTCGACTTGGCGAGGAAGCCGAGAGATTTAACGAGATATGTAAGACAGCTGGCAGCGAAAGTCTTCTGCTTTTTAATGAGTCTTTTGCCACTACCAGCCATACAGAATCTTTGTATATCGCTGAGGATGTTCTGAAATATCTCTGTTGTATCGGTGCGCGTACCTGTTTTAATACACATATGCATGAGCTTGCTGAAAATGTTGATAAGATAAGCGAGATGGCTGCTTCTGAGTATAGAGCAGTCAGTGTAGTAATGGAAAACGACAATGGAAAACGTTCTTACAAGATAAGCTATAAAAAGCCGGACGGAAAAAGCTACGCTCATGAAATTGCTTTCAAATATGGCATAACCTTTGAGCAGCTCATTAAAAAAAGTCAACACTGACTGATAAAAAGCGCCCACCTTTGTATTATGCAAAGGTGAGCGCTTTTGGCATATATTATACTGACTTATAGTCCCTTGAACTGTATTTTAGTATACTTCGGAAGCTTTTCCGCAACTATCTGACGCTTGGCCGGATCCGTGAAGAATCCGCCTTGTACTTCAGCTATCTCGTCGCAGTGAACTCCGCGTCCCTCCTCGGTTGTACGATCTCGCTCAAGTCCGTTTGGAGCGATGACAAACTTCCACTTTCCGTCAGCGGTCTTTTCAAGGTCTCCGCCTGCACCACATACTGTACACTCGATAGGATATCTCAGTCCACCCCACTGTGTGTCTCCGAGACATAAGCTGTTGCTATGACAATTCGGACACCATCCTGCATCTGGATCGCCAAGCCATTTGCGTTCTGCGGGGGGAGTGTTCAAAGCCTTCATTACGTTTTCACCTATTTCTCTTGCTCGTGCGAGCTTTTCCTCAAACAGAAGGACCTGTGCAGGTGCGGGAACTCCTGTGGCCATGTACATATCTACAACCTTGAAGCTGTTGGTAACGGTGGTTATCTGCATACATTCAAGGCTGAGAGACTGCCATGAACGATAAGATCCGCCTACAGCTATGAGAGCGCCTACGCGGTCATGGTGAGGTATTGCTCCTATTTTCTGAAGAAATGAGGCTTCATAAGCAAGGTTGCGGTGCATGAACTTGAGAAATATAGATGACGGCATTAGAGCGTATGTGGGAGCAGAGAAGATAACTGCATCCTGATCCAGCATGACCTGCATTATCTTGTCCTTGTCATCTTTGTCTGCGAGAACACAGCCTGTGTTTTTTCCGCATGACATTCCTATAGTGCATGATGTGCAGCCTGTACAGTCAATAATATTGTAATCTTTAAGGTTTATCATTGATACCTCGGCGCCCTGATTCTGGCATACCAATAAAGCCTCTTTCAATAATATTTCGCTGTTGCTGTTTTTTCTGCCTGCTGTAATACCCATTACTTTAAAACTCATAATAAACTCCTTTTCGTGTAGAACTCTGTTTAAAACAACAGAATTCAGGGTGGGAAACGATACGTATAATCCTTATATTGATAAGCAGTTCAGTGATCGAGGCATTAAAATGCTGAAAGGTAATAATCACGAGCTGTCTGAGGTATAAGGTTTCGTAAATGGCACTGATAATATGATTATCAGCAGTAATTCTTTGGTTTTGTTTTTATATTCTTACCTCTGAAATAAATAATAGTAGTATGATGAAAAGATTGCAAAAATGTTTGTGTTAAAGAAAAATCCCATTCTCCTCAATGATATTGAATTTACTATGTTTTTGACTAAAATGCGGAAATGTCGCCCCTCCTTATAATAGCGAACCGCTGATTTTTTTTCACTGTTTGTTATGCCTATTTTTGGCAACTTGTTTAACAGGGTTATTGCCAAAAACAGTGAAAATTATGTCTGTAAGTTCAAATCAAGAATAAATTGCCTATTTTTATTCATTTTCTTAATTATACCCTGTTTTTGGGTAAAAATCAATCGCTAAATAGTACAATAATCAACCTGAAAAATTGTTAATGATAAACTTGAAAAGTTCACAATTTTGTGATAAAATAATTTTTGTAGTGCGGCTTATACAGAATTTCAAAATGAAATTTGTACTCGTTTCACAGTTTTTTTAATCGGCCATAAAGAAGTATAGATTTGTGCAGGCTGCTTTGTTGTTAGCAGAAACTGGCAAGCACCTTTTGGAGTGAGGTGATATGCTTCCTTATGGCTGTTTCTGCTTTTGCTTGTCAGTTGGTGTGATAGACTGGGAACGAGGTATGATATAGCCGTTAATAATTAATCATAAAACCAGAATAATAATCGGGAAAGAGACAATATTCACACATTTCTTTGACTTCTGTCTTGTTTTGTGGTATAATAATGGTAAAACGAATACTATAAACAAATTCAATGTACAATAGGTTATTTATAACATTTATCTTGATCAGAAAAACGATGGGGGTGACCATATGTCAGTTAAGGGTGCGGCTAAGGAGCGTACTGACAGCAGATTAAAAGAGCCACAACAATACAATGTGATAATGATAAATGATGATTTCACAACTATGGAATTTGTCGTTGAGATACTCGTGGAGGTTTTTCACAAGGATGAGCTGACAGCTCAGGCACTGATGATGAACGTTCACAAGAACGGACAGGCTGTCGTGGGAAAGTACCCTTATGATATTGCGGTCACAAAGGTAAGGATAGCTTTAGACAGGGCTAAAGAGCAGGGATTTCCGTTCAGAATGACGGTAGAGGAGGCTTGAGATGGAGCTGTCGAAGGAAGCACTTGATATAATCTATCAGGCTATGGAATATGCGAAAAAGAGAAAATATGAATATGTTACTCCTGAGCTTGTTCTTTTGATGATGCTCAGGGACAAAACTTTTACGGAAGCCTTTGAGGAGTGCGGTGGAAACGCAGGTATGCTTGAGGACTATCTCAAGGAATATGCTGAGGAATACATGGACAGGGCAGAGGTCGAAAAGCCTGAGCTTTCCGATGGTGTAAATATGCTTATGAATTATGCCGCAAGAAGTGCCTACAACAGTGGAAGTCAGAAGGTGCATCTCAGACATATAATTCATGGGCTATGGAATCTCGATAACTGCTACGCTATCTATTTTATGGAAAAGCAGGGAATTGCGGAAGCTGACCTGTTACAGGAAATGGCAGAAATAGAGGAAAACGAAGCCGTTTACAGTTCTACAGACGGAAGGTTCGGCGAAGCGGAAGAAAGTCTGAGCGGCTGGAAGCTTTATGCACCTTGCCTGAACGAAACTCTCAGAGACGTAAATCCGCTCATAGGACGTGAAGCCGAGTTGGATAGGACAATACAGATACTCTGTCGTAAGGATAAGAACAATCCGCTTCACATCGGAGAGTCAGGTGTCGGCAAGACCGCTATTACCTACGGACTTGTGCAGCTTATACGCGATGGAATGGTTCCAGAGCCACTTCAAGGGGCGAAGATATTCTCGCTTGATTTGGGTGGAATGCTAGCTGGAACTCAGTACAGAGGAGATTTCGAGAAGCGCTTCAAAAAAGTCCTCACTGAGATAGGTAAGGAAGAAAAGCCTATAATCTACATCGATGAAATACATAATCTATCTGGGGCAGGAGCTGTGGGTGAAGGCTCATTTGATGCTTCAAATATTCTTAAACCTTACCTTGCAGACGGACGTATACGTTTTATAGGAGCGACAACATTTGAGGAGTACAAGAAGTATTTTGAAAAGAATAAGAGCCTCGTGCGTCGTTTTCAGAATGTTGAGATAAAAGAGCCTACTGAAGAGGAAACGGAGAAGATACTGAATGGGCTCAAGCAGAAATATGAGAGATATCACGGCGTAAGGTACGGAAAGGGCATTATGAAGTACGCCGTACATATGAGCGCGAAGTATATTAACGAGCGTTTTTTGCCTGACAAGGCTATTGACCTGATTGACGAGGCAGGAGCTTATGTTAAGCTACATCCTACGGATAGAAAGATACAACTTGTGGACAGGGCCGTCATTAATCAAGTATTGACTACTATATGTCGTGTTCCAGTGGAAACTGTTGCAACTGATGATACAACGGGACTTTCAGAGCTCGAGCGAAAGTTGAAAGACAAGATATTCGGTCAGGATGAAGCAGTAACACAGGTGGTTAATGCTGTAAAGTTTTCGAAGGCAGGGCTTCTTGAGGAGAATAAGCCTTTGGCGAGCTTGTTGTTCGTAGGACCTACTGGAGTTGGAAAAACCGAGATAGCTAAAAGGCTGGCAGAAGAGCTTGGTGTGAAGCTCATACGCTTTGATATGAGTGAATATGGCGAAAAACATGCCGTTGCGAAGCTCATTGGATCGCCAGCAGGTTACGTAGGCTACGAGGATGGCGGACTGCTTACGGAAGCTGTTAGGAAAACTCCATCGGCTGTGTTGCTCCTTGACGAAATAGAAAAGGCTCATGCTGATATCTACAATGTGCTGCTGCAAGTAATGGATTATGCAACTCTTACTGATAATCAGGGAAGAAAAGCGGATTTCAGAAATATAATTCTGATAATGACTTCAAATGCAGGCGCAAATCGCATAGGAAAGAGTACGATAGGCTTTCAGAGTGAAAGCATGAACAACGGCGTCATAACAGAAGCTGTCAAGCAGACCTTCCAGCCTGAATTCAGAAACAGGCTGAATAAAATAGTTGTTTTTAACAGCATGGATGATGAAATGGCTGCTATGGTAGTTGATAAGAAGCTTAGTGAGCTTGCGTTGCAGCTTTCTGCAAAGAAAATAGACTTTACAGCTGAGCAGAGTGCAAAGGAGCTTGTGAAGAAAAAGGGCGTAAGTCAGGAATTCGGCGCAAGAGAGGTGGAACGTGTCATCAGAAACGAGATAAAGCCTCTTTTTGTTGATGAAATACTGTTTGGAAAGCTCAAAAATGGTGGAGCAATCACTCTGTTTGCTACTGATGAGGAGTTTTCTGTTACAGCTGAGAAAAAAGTAAGTGCGAAAGCTGCGGCGTCTCATTAACGGTAAATGAATTGTAAATAATGATCCCTATACTTGAAAAAGTATGGGGATTTTTATGTGAGAAGCGTTTTTGGGGTAATAATATTACTATGGAATATACAAATTTCGAGTTGCTTAAAATGTATTAAAATTTGCGCCTTTTGTAAGGTGGTAAGCGGAATTTCGCGGTTTATCGAGTAATACATTCTGTATAAAGTAGCAATATTTGGTCGGGATGTATATCAAGAGCAAAAAACGACTTGATTTATATTATACAAAAATTGTATAATATTATCAGAAATATATAACGAGCTCGTTTTTGAAGGGATTACTGAATCATATCTTTTAATATTTTTATCAAAGGAGTGATCAAAGTGAAGCTGAAAAAATTTAAGAAGGTCATCAGCGGTACAGTATCAGCAATGATGATCGCAGCAAGCATACCTGCAGTAGCTTCAGCTGCTGATCAGCAGACAAGAGGCAATATCGGCGGATATGACTACGAAATGTGGAACCAGAACGG
>JAFZYX010000059.1 GCA_017616055.1 Ruminococcus sp. | reverse complement strand
GTTTGTTCCTGCCAAGACCCGTCAGTATACCCGCTTCCGTTGGCGTTATCTCGTTGAGGACATAACAGTCCAGCATTTTCTGATGTTCATAGCTCAACGAATCATACGCCATCCAGACAAAACGGTCACGCTCGCTTTCTTCGATGTGCCATATCGGTGAGCCATTGAGCTTATCAGCGAGTTCTTCTGTGCAGCGTTCAGAGATATGCCGCTGATAACAAGCAGACCTGCTCATCATGTTCAGCATTACATAACGTGCGTAGGCGCACACCCATGTTGTGAATTTACACGTTCCATTGAAGCGTTCTCGGTCAGAATAGATGACGAGATACGCCGTATCAAAGGGCTCCCTGTTTCAAGATATGATCATGATAAGAATATGCCATATATTGAGTATCCTGACGAAAGGAGAGTATATAATGAGTAATTCTAAAAGTATCAAAGGAGAAATCCTATGCCAAAAGTTGTAAATATAAATGGTATGTCTGTTACCGTATTTGATAATTCTGAAAAAGAAGCGTATCTTTCACAGGACGATATAGATATGGATATAAGAGCTAAGGCTGCTGTTAAGGCAGCACTGAATAAGGCGAAGATTTGCGGAAAGCCCATTGCCCGTTATGATATTGTCACTAAAAAAGCATTTATTGAATATACGGACGGAACGATAAAGTATGTTGAATAATTCTAATTCTTCTCATCAGATATGACTAACCTGTTATATGAATATATAACAATAATTATGCTGAAATAATGAAAACAGCCGGACAGTCAACCAGACGAATAATTCGCCTCATTCACCGTCACGGCTGGAGATTTATCGTATGACACGCAATGCGCTGAATGTGTGACTATTATCAATATATGGGGCATGAGAGCATTGAGACTACTCGCATTTATCTCCGTAAGACAGCCACGGAACAGCGTGAGATCGTAGACAATATTATTGATTGGTAAAAAGATAGCGGTCAACCTACACAGGGGGACCGCTATACTATTTCCAGTTATTCTTTTAAAAGTTCCTTGTACAGTGATTCTTTTAGTTCTCGATTATTCATCAACCCACTGCATCTCATTTTCGATTTCCCAAAATGTTTTTCCATCCCAGATAGGTGCTTCTTCAAAAGCAAGAATACAGTCAGAAGCAAAAGCTTTTTTAGTTGAAAATATCGTTTCGTCTGTTGTAAGATTGTATACTTCAAGACTGACACATTCTGTATTTCCATCGGGGAATAACTTAGTCTGACAACCATTGAAGAAAAATTTCTCACCATTGTAGATTACATAATGATCTTCATAATGGAGTTTTTCGATGAAATCTCTTGCATTTCCGTCAATCATTATACCACTTCCTTCCTACAAGATACTTTTCATACTTTTTAAACGTTTCATGGTCTAAATAAGCAGCATCAGTTCGCTTGAGGTTACGATCATAGTAGTGAATATGCAGTACGGGTTTACGATTTCCTGTTAAATCTGGCTCAGGGTGATAGGCTATCTCTGCTGTGAGATAGTGCTCATTATCGTATACCCTCATCATATTTAATGTTCCGTCCTTATGTAATTTAACATATACATTACTCGAATGCGCTTCAACCGGTAGATCATGTAAACCAGTTTCAGGTTTCCCGAATAAAACCTTTGCATCATCTACATATCCTACAGTTTCATAGGTATATGGAACATTATTTCCTGCTGCGTATGTACCTCTGCCGCCCATTTCAGCGCACCACCTTCCTTGATGCACGATAGTCAACGGGAATAATATTACCTTCCATTTCCTTGAAAGGCTCGCCTAAGCAGATAATAGCACTCGGCTCAACTGTTTCAATCATTTTGTTATATCCACGAAGGAAAAGTTTCTTCTCATGCTTGCATCCAATCATGCCAACAGCCACAACACAGCCTTTTTCAACTCCGTCATTGCAAAAAGAGTAACTTCTGCTGTCACTCCATGTCATAGTAGGAACTACTTTCAACCCCATACTCTGCCAGTATGCACCTACCCAATGACTATGAGCAACACTTTCAAGCTGTCTCCAATAATTCATATCGTAATAGGTTGAATAATCAGGTGTAAGCAGATATGCATACTGCGAGAGCTTCTCAATACTTCTTTCGGGATTGTTATAAATTCCCGTAAACCGATAATCATCAATAAAGAAATGAACTCCGCAAGCAGTGTTTTCAGGTTTATCGTTCTGCCTTGTGTCTGAATATGCGATAAGACAAACGTTATCAATAGGTATATCCTGTTTTTTTATGAGTGGGATATCCCACTTTCCAGATACAGTGAAATTGTTTCTCATAAATAGAGAATTACTTCTCATTTCTAAAGAAGTCATAGCTTCTCCTTTCTGTCGATTAAATCGACGGTCAATATTATTTGTATGGTTTGCTTATTGACAAAAAAGATCAGCTATGTTATAATTGTGCTTGCAAAGTTGTGTACAATTGTACATAGCTGGAAACGCATAGGCTGATACTGCGCCAACAGTATCAAACGCCTGTGCGTTTTTTCTTGTCATAGTAAGTGTCCATCGGAATCACCCTACCTTTCGATATAATCATCATTTCTTTTTATCCTGCTTGACTCTGTAATCGGCTGACTGTTTAGTTACGTGGTATTTTTCCACAATCGCCTTTGATGTCATTCCCTTTGAAGCATCATAAGGGATCATGACTTCACCTGTCAAAGCCTTTGCCTGCCATTCTACGCTTCTGAAAGGCTCAATCTCATCGTCTCCGAATGCACGGGTAGATACTGGCGTAAAGCCTATCCAAAAGAGAAGCACATGACAAATCTCATGACAGATAAAACAAAGAAAAGCATAGTTATCATCATAGCAAGCACCGTTATAGACCGTTTCCTTGATCTGTATCACAAAACCGCCTTCTGGTTTAGGAAAACACTGTGCAAAGACGTTGGCAGGCAAATCGCCATCATCAACGATCTCATAATTTGTATCGTCAACAACATCCGGCAGCTTTTCTAAAGCCTGAAGGACAGGAAATGGCTCATCATCAGACTCGCAGCCGAAAATTGCTCTAACAATCTTACTGAACCGTCTTAACGTTGCTCTACTTGTAGGTTTAGTAATATAATCCATTAGTCGTTGTTGCTCCTTTTCAAAAGTTCTAAGATTTTCTGAGCCGTATTCTCGTCGATCTCCCCGAAAGAACGTGCAAATTGCAGAGCAGCATCACGCTGATAAGCAGAAGATCCCGATAAATTCAGCTTTATCTGTGTTTTGGAGTTTTCGATAGCATCTCTGAGTTCAATCTGTTCCTCATCTGTTAGAGCATAATGCTCAACAATAACAGTGAACCACTCTGCTGGAACATTCTTTTTTCCGTTCTCAACAGCAGATAGGAATGGTGTTGAGACACCGAGCAGTTTAGCAACATCGCCCATAACCTCGTGGTGTTTCACTCTCAATATACGCATAAATTCGCCAAACTTCGTATAAGCCATAGTGACACCTCCTTCTTTACCAAGTATTATATCACAAGCATCACCAATTGTCAAGTATTTTTCTTAATCTTTTTTAGGTTAACTAAGCATTGTGCCATCGGGCATACTCTCGCTTTTGAGAGTATGCCCGATTCTTATAGCTTATCGCAGTATTTCATGAGTTCTTCTATCTTGGCTACAATACGCTTCTGCTCAGCAAGCGGAGGTAGTGGAATGAAAACAGTTTTGTACTTATCTTGTGATACATTGACTTGTTGCTTGTCCATACCTGACATCAATCCTATAATCTGCTCTCTAATTTTAGGGGAGTTGAGGACTGTGACGATATAATCTTTATCAAACAGTTCATCGGACATGTTGATTCTGATTGTTTTATCGGAAAGTATAAGGTTGTAGTGGATGTCTATAACAACACAAAGGCAATATCACCAAGTCCACATACACAAGCTACAAAAGGTACATGGACGTACATATGATACCGTTCTTCAAGGAGATGAACATCAAGGTCAAGGATATAACCGGCGATGAGATAAACGAATACTATGCTTATCTCAGGAGCAAAGGCCTCAAAGGAACGAGCTGTCAGCGACACCACTCCCTCATACACCTTGCATTCAAGTCAGCGATGAAAAGACGTATCATTCCCACAAATCCTGTGGATCAGGCTGACCGTCCGAAGTCGGTTCAGTTCATCGGCAGCTACTATAACGCTGAGGAAATAAAACAGCTCATCGACTGTACAAAGAACGATCCGCTGCACATCGTTATCATTATAGCTGCCTACTACGGACTGCGCCGTAGCGAGTTCATCGGACTGAAATGGTCAGCGGTGGACTTCGTATGCAAGACAATAAGTATCAAGCACAAGGTGCTTCAGGACGAGGACGGAGTTACAGGCTACGATATTATGAAAACGAAATCATCGTACAGAACGCTTCCGCTGATACCGATAGTCGAACAGGCACTGCTCGCCGAGCGTGACAAGCAGGTTGAAATGAAGAAGGCTTTCGGCAGAGGTTATTGCAAAAAGTATGAGGATTACATATGCGTGGACGCTGTGGGAGAGCTGATACGTCCCAACTATGTATCAGACCACTTCGCAATCGTTCTCCGCAGGAACGGTCTGAGAAAAATACGATTCCACGATCTGCGTCACAGCTGTGCAAGCTTACTACTCGCAAACGGTGTGCAGATGAAATTGATACAGGAATGGCTCGGTCACAGCGACATAAGTACAACGAGCAATGTGTACAGCCATGTAGACAGCGAAAGCAAGAAGTTGAGTGCCGAGGCAATAGCAAGAGCACTGGAAGCGTAAAGTAAAAGCCTCTGAACGGATATGTTCAGAGGCTCATACATAAAAACTTGGC
>JAFZYX010000058.1 GCA_017616055.1 Ruminococcus sp. | reverse complement strand
GGCAAACTCACTGTTCGAGGACAACGCTGAGCACGGTCTCGGTATGTATCTCGGTCAGAAGGCAATCCGTGAAAGACTCATTGAGGAAGTCAAGGAAATTGCTGCAAGCGACAAGGCATCTGCAGAGGTGAAGGCAGCTGCTGATGAATACCTTGCAACCGTTAACGACGGCGCAAAGAATACCGCTGCAACTGCTGCACTCGTTGCTGAGCTCGAGAAGTGTGCTGACAAGTGCGATCAGTGCGCAGATATCGTTGCAAACAAGAATTACCTCTCCAAGAAGTCCGTATGGATCTTCGGCGGTGACGGCTGGGCTTATGATATTGGCTTCGGCGGTCTTGACCACGTTCTCGCTACAGGCGAAGATGTAAACATCATGGTATTCGATACCGAGGTTTACTCCAACACAGGTGGACAGGCTTCCAAGTCATCCAACATTGGTCAGGTAGCACAGTTCGCAGCAGCAGGTAAGGCAATTGCTAAGAAGCGCCTTGCTGATATCGCTATGAGCTACGGCTACATCTATGTTGCACAGATCGCTATGGGTGCTGACATGAACCAGACCCTCAAGGCAATCAAGGAAGCTGAGTCTTATCCAGGACCATCACTCATCATCGGCTATGCACCTTGTGAGATGCACTCCATCAAGGGTGGTATGACCAACTGTCAGGCTGAGATGGAAAAGGCTGTTAAGTGCGGCTACTGGAACAACTTCCGTTATGATCCTCGTCTGGCTGCTGAGGGCAAGAACCCATTCCAGCTCGATTCCAAGGCTCCTACAGAGTCTTATCAGGACTTCATCATGAACGAGGCTCGTTACAGTGCACTCACACGTTCATTCCCTGATCGTGCTAAGGAGCTGTTTGAGAAGGCTGAGCAGACTGCAACAGATCGCTATGCTTACCTCACAAAACTCGCTGAGAAGTAATTTTTAGCAGAGAAGCTCTTCGACACAGCTGTTGAGAACACTAAGGATCGTTATGATTACCTTACACGTCTCACTAAGCTTTATGACGATGGATAAATAAATGGAATAATTCCAATTTTCAACGTGAACAAACGAATATAATAACTCTCCCCGATACGAACATGTATCGGGGAGTTTTTATTTCAATCAACAAGTTTTTCTTTTATAAATAAAGCTGATCTGAAAAGTACAAAAAGGATCAGATCAAATATTAATACGGTTATAACTCCGAAGTACGAGCTTACTACCAATAAAATTCCTAATTCTGTATGACTTACGGCACAAATAAACAGAACAGCCGCTGCAACAATGCTTACCTTAAGTCTTATTCCAAGGTGAGTATGCTTGCTTTCAGAGAGTATATCCGCCCATACACCTGCTGCTTTAAGTCCGCAGCCAGCACTGACATTCATGAGAAATATCTCTGATTCACCGTCATTTTCAATTATAATCCGCATTACGAAACAAAAAACCGAAAGAGCCGTAAAGAATACAGCATCTGCAAGCCATATTTTTTTCATGTTATTTCTCCCACTTCGGAACGACGTAATTATTTGCAGGCTGTCGTGAACACCAGTACCTGCACAATTCATTATTTGCTTTCATAAGTTTCCCGTACTGTATCCTTTTGATGATATACAGTATCTGCCAGAATATAACTACAGGAAAAAGTGGTATAACAATACTGAAAATATATACACCTACGATAATAAGATTATCCAGAACCGCCTCTGCTCCTACGGCGACTGTTGTCCCCATGAAAACGAATTCATTTTTCAGAGCGGAATAAATCACTAGAAGTAAAAATGGGATAAATGAAAATATGAACGATATTTTATACAGCTTTGATACAGGCGGCTTGCCCACTTCAACGCGCTTCCTTAGTCGTATATTGACAAGCAATACCATAAGTCCGAAAAACGAGATAATAAACAGTATACTCAGCAATCTAGTTATGCCGGAGAAGAAATGATAATCAGGCTCAACACCTGATGCTATCACCTCAAAAACAAAATCAGCAATAAATGCAATAATACCACTCATGAATATTCCAAGAAAAACTTTCTCAAACTTTTTCATATCATCAACTCCTGTTAAGCATATTTTCGGCCTTTTTAGCCTTATGACGTCTTATAAGATAAATGATTTGCCATACGATACACAGCGGCAGTACAGGAATGATCACAAGAATGGCGGCACCGCACACAACAGCTGTCAGGAAACCGTAAAAACCGTAAGATACCGACCACAAAAAGCTTATACCGAATATGGCTGAATATACCCCGTAAAGAACTATCAGCAGAAGCGGTATAAATGACAGTCTGAACCATATCCTGTCCGCATTTGTTATAGTCTTCTTTCCCTTGTTCTTCCTGTTTCTCATAGCATGGGAAACAAGCACTGCAAAAAGCCCTAGGCAGGAAACCACCAGTATCACACCAAATTCTGAGAAGTAGCCTCTTTCAAAGCCGTGAGCAATTCCGAAACCTGTTACCCCCTCTGTAATGCAGTAAGTAAGAAAAACGATTACACCGAAACCGAATACACCTATAAGAGTCTTTTCAATTT
>JAFZYX010000057.1 GCA_017616055.1 Ruminococcus sp. | reverse complement strand
TTCCTCTATACACACCATTTCCATCTGTTCTCGTTCTATCTTGTTTTCTCTCAGCATTTTCACTCAGCTCCTTTCTCTCCTATTTTACCACATTTCATCAAAAAAAGTCCAGCTTTTTCACTGGACTTTTTCGACAGACTGAGACTTCGCATTTCTGCGAAGTCTTTTCCTCATTGGAGAGAAATTCTATTTATAATGGATTGTCATTTTATTTTGATTGTCCGTAATAGGCGTTGGCACCATGCTTACGGAAAAAGTGTTTGTCGAGAAGCCTCTTAGGCATTTCTTCTGTATCTGAACGAAGAGTTTTGGTTATCCACGCCATAGCAGAGAGCTCCTCAAGAACTACTGAATTATGGACAGCCTCAATACAATCACTGCCCCATACAAATGGTCCATGATTAGCAACCAGTACTGCAGGAATATAATTATAATCTTTGCAGCACTCAACTATAACACGACCGGTTTCAAGCTCATAATCGCCTTTGACCTCTTCATCAGTCATTTCCCTTGTACACGGAATCTTACCATAGAAATAGTCACCATGTGTAGTTCCGAGTGGCGGGATTCCCATGCAAGCCTGTGCAAAAGCAGTTGCATAGCGGCTGTGAGTATGAACTACTCCACGAACTCCCTCGAAATTTCTATATATTTCAAGATGTGTTGGAGTATCACTGGAAGGAGTAAGTTTACCTTCGACTTTCTTACCATCGAGAGTCAGAACAACAATATCGTTTACTGTCATATTATCATATTCTACGCCGCTTGGCTTTATTGCAACAAGACCTGTTTCTTGATCATATTCGCTGACATTGCCCCAGGTAAATGTAACTAATCCGTACTTAGGTAGCATAAGATTCGCTTTCAATACGCGCTCCTTAAGCTCCTTAACGTCCATAAATCACATCTCCGATCATAATATCACGCTCGAGCTTTTCCTTTGTAGTATCCTTATTAATAACTACAAGCTCGATGCCCATTATTCTTGCAAAATCTCTTACGGTTTCGTCAGAAATATCATATGAAAGAACTGTATGATGAGCTCCACCAGCAATTATCCAGCACTCAAGGCCTTCAAGGAAGGACGGTGCCGGTCTCCACATTGTTCTAGCAACAGGTAAATTCGGCATAGACTGGAACGGCTTTTCACACTCTATATCCTGCTGGATAAGTCTTAGTCTGCCACCGATATCAATAAGTGATAATACCTTAGCAGAACCAGCTTTTCCCTCGAAAACTATTCTAGCAGGTGGTTCCTTGCCACCAATACCAAGTGGGTGAACTTCTATACGCGGTCTGTCTGCAGCAATTGAGGGGCAAACCTCAAGCATATGTGAACCGAGTATGAGCTTACGCTCGTAATCATATGTGTAATCCTCCATAAAGGAAGTGTTTCCGTCTGGATACATAGCCTTTACAATTGCTGTCATACCAGCAGTTTTCCAGTCACCCTCTGCACCGAAGCCATAGCCCTTGTGCATAAGGTGCTGAGTAGCAAGTCCTGGAAGCTGCTTCATGCCATGGAGATCCTCGAATGTATTTGAAAAGGCCTTTGCCCCCTCACGAACAAGAATCTTTTCGATGGCGATTTCTTCACGAGCCTGATATCTGATTGTTTCCTCATCAGCCTTATCATAATCGTAAAGCTCTGCATATTCTTTCATAAGAGCATCGATTTCAGCATCTGAAACAGCGTTCATGTACTCAACAAGATCACCTACAGCAAATGTATTAACCTGCCATCCAAGCTTAAGCTGAGCTTCAATCTTATCGCCTTCAGTAACTGCCACTTCTCTCATGTTGTCACCAAAACGAACAATCTTAAGACTTTTGCTGAACATTACACCTACAGCGGCACGCTGCCATTCAGCTATTTTAGCCTGTACCTCAGGGTCTTTCCAGTGTCCAGCAACAACTGCTCTCGGCATGCGCAGCCGAGCCCCAATGAAGCCATGCTCCCTGTCGCCGTGCGCCGACTGGTGCAGATTCATGTAAGCCATGTCTATAGCCTCATTGGGAATAGTCTCGTTAAACTGCGTATGAAAGTGAAGCCAAGGCTTTTGTAAGATTGCAAGACCATTTATCCACATCTTAGAAGGTGAAAAGGTGTGACAGAATGTAATTATACCAGCGCATTCATCATCAAAGTTAGCCTCCTTGACAATACGCTCGATCTCAGACTCTTTCTTCACAGTGAGCTTATACTCAACAGGGAAAGGAAGCTTTAGTCCATCAACAATTTTCTTTGAGTCCTCTTCTACCTGTCTAATTGTTTCCTCACCGTACAGGAACTGAGAACCCGTAATAAACCAGAATTTCATTTTTATCTTTCCTTTCTTTCATTGGGATATAGCCGCTCTCACAGCTGAAAGTCCCGAAATATATTTAGTCATATATGCATTTATACCATCGATATCTTCTTTTTTCGGAGCTACTGTACTGCCTTCCATATCAGCAAATACACGGCTGCTCAGGTAGGTC
>JAFZYX010000056.1 GCA_017616055.1 Ruminococcus sp. | reverse complement strand
TTCCTGTTCATGGTAACAAGCACCTGACATACGATTATGAATACTGCAGATATAAGTATATATGGCATATACTGGAAATATGCCGCGAAATCAACACTATAATGAACATTTCCTCCCTTATCAGCTCTCAGCATACTTACATCCGTTTCCTGAGAGAGAGCTTTCTCCGTACATCTCAATGCCTCGTCAACAGACATGCCCATACTGAGATAAGCCTTTACGGAATTGGTATACTCGTCAAGGAACTGTCCCATATACACCGTAGAGAAGCTTTCATCAAGGCAATAGCTGCCGAACACATTGGCGATGTCCCCGGCTCTGAGCTTTTCAGCATAGCCCTCATTAATTATGAGCGCATAGTCTGCTCTTTTGTAGTAGAGAGAATCTATTATAACATCCCTGTCATTTTCTATTTCAACTATATCATTTGTTTTCCCTATAAATTCCGAAAGATCCCTGCTTTCGGGAGTACCGTCCTCGTCAAAAATGCATATTTTCAGCTTTGTTATCTCGAATTTGTTATCCTTATTCGAAGTGCTGGCAGCAATTACAGAAATGACGATAAAAATGATTATATATGCCAGTGCAGACGGAAGGCGCTTTTTTGTTATCTTGAACATAGCCTTAAATACTTGCATACTTCTTCCTCCTTGACACTAAAAATCCTAGCACAGCAAAGATCACAGCAGTTACGGCCATAGTTATCAGCTTTGTGATAAAGCGGTCATAATCCTCATAGATATTGAGGCAGTAGAAAGAGTCCGATATCACTGCTACAGGATTTATATTATTGAACCACGGTATCTTTGCAGCTATAACAGCCTTCATATTGCCCATCATAAGACCACTGCAGAAGCAAAGGCTCATAGTCACGGTCATAAGTATAGCAATCTTTGTCTTTTCTCCCACGCGTGCCAGCGAACCTACCATAAATCCAAATGTTACTCCCAGGATACCGCCTAGCACTGCCGTCGGATAAACCAGCCATAGCCTGTCGCCAAAGTCTGTTTTCAGTACAAATGCAAGGAATGTCACGCACAGTACCATACATAAAGTCTGCATAATAAAGCTGCCCACAAGACTTGCAAGAACACTTTTTGACTTTGGTACGGGCGAGCAGTTGTTCCTTGCTCCGAGCGCCGAAAGGTCAGCCTGATTCTGCATGGTTATGTGCATTCCCGTCATGCAGCCGAACATCGCCACCATAGCGATAAGATTATAGAAATACTGTATATACACATCGGGATTGCCCTGAGTCAGCGGTATCTTTCTGCACGAGCTCACAGTCTCCGAAGTAAGAGATGTAATGACCTCCTGCGCCTTTTCGGGAGATGTATTTATAGCGTCCATAGCGATCTTTTCACGGACCTTATACTGTTCAACAAACAATTTCAGCATAGTTTCACGGAGTCCTTTTTCTTTAACTGTAAGGCTCAACTCTCCATCCGAAACTATTATTCCCTCAACATCACCGTCGTCAAGAAGCTTCTCAGCTTTTTCCCTGGTTACAAAATTCACCTTGAGAAAAGGCTCATTAGAACTCTCTATTCCATCAAGGACCTGTTTGAACGCAGGATTTTCACTTTTCTCAACTACTGCAACGGGTATGGAGCTAAACTTATCAGTCTTTTCATAAATGCTTCCGAAAGCTACCTTAAAAAAAGTACCTAGTACTATTGGAAAAAGTACTAGCCATATTATAAGATCCTTATTCCTGAGGCCAACTTTAAGTTCATATTTCAACAAATGCAGGAACATATTCACTCCTCCTTGTCTCTGAGAGCAGTACCTGTTATTTCAAGGAACACGTCATTAAGAGTCGGTCGCTCTGTATATACTCTTCCAAAACTGAGCTCGTTCTTCTGAAGGACATCAAGTATTCTCAATAAATTATGCTTGCCGCCAGAGCAATAAACGGAAAGTTTCCCGTCTCTGTATTCGGTATCGTAAACATGATTGATTCCTGAAATATCACTGAGCACATTATCTGGAAGTTCCAATATCTCGATTGTTATGGTTTCTGTATTCTTTATCATGCGCTTAAGCTCGTCCTTTGTTCCCTCGGCAACCTTCCTGCCCTTGTCCATAATAGCGATACGTGTGCATATCTGCTCAACTTCTTCCATATAGTGTGAGGTATATATTATAGTAGCCCCATCCCTGTTGAGCTCCTGAATACCCTCGAGAATGCGATTTCTGCTCTGCGGATCGACTGCCACTGTAGGCTCGTCAAGGATTATGAGTTTCGGCTTATGAGCTATACCGCAGGCAATATTCAGTCTGCGGAGAAGTCCTCCAGAAAGCTTTTTGGGGTAGAACTTAACAAAATCCTCAAGTCCCACAAATTTCACAGCATCGTCTACGTATTTCTTTCTCTTTTCCTTGTCAGTTATGTAAAGTCCGCAGAAATAGTCGATATTTTCATAGACTGTAAGCTCGTCAAAAACAGCCACATTCTGCATAATAATACCGATTTCTTTTTTGATATCGTAGCTCACAGGCGTCATTTCTTTGCCGAATATCTCTATACGACCTTTATCAAATGAAAGAAGCGACAACAAACAGTTTATAGTAGTAGTCTTGCCGGAGCCGTTCGGACCAAGAAGTCCGAATATCTCACCCTCATTAATTTCTAGGCTGAAATGATCGAGAGCAATGAGATCACCATAACGTTTTACAAGGTCCTTTACCTTTACAACTGTATTCTCCATATTGATATCCTCCTTTAAGTTTCTCGCTGAATATATTATAGCTCATAGAAAACTATTTTTGTAGTGTCCCCTGTCAGTTTTTGACATGACAAATGTCATATTACAACCTGTCAAATGTCATAGGACAGTAAAACAGCGAAGAGCTTAACTCTTCGCTGTTTTTGAAGGTGGTTATTTAAAGGAAGATTTCTGATAAATCGTGAACTTCTA
>JAFZYX010000055.1 GCA_017616055.1 Ruminococcus sp. | reverse complement strand
GGAAAATGATACTGACGGACTTTGTGTTATGCTCTGCGAAAATCCCGATTATGAACAGTTCATTCCAAGCGGTATCGATGATGAGAAGTTCATAAGAGGAAATGTTCCTATGACAAAATCAGAGATAAGAACAGTGGCTGTTGCTGGGCTTGATATAGGCGCTGAAAGTGTTTGTTGGGATATAGGGAGCGGCACGGGCTCGGTTGCAATTGAAATGGCATTGCGATGTGTGAATGGCATGGTCTGTGCTGTTGAGAAAAATCTTGAAGCAGTTTCGCTCATTGAAAAGAATAAGTTGAAGTTTGGATGCGATAATATTATTGTATTCAGTGGTGACGCTACAGATGTTTTAAATCAACTTCCGGTTCCTGACGCAGTTTTTGTCGGTGGTTCAAGTGGGCAGTTGAGCAAAATAATTGAAACAGCTGTAGCTATGAACAGTAATTTACGGTTAACTGTTACTGCGGTCTCAATGGAAACTCTTTTTGAATGCACATCGATTTTAGATGTGCTTGGATTTGAAGCAGAGATAACTCAGATAGCAGTTACCCATACACGAAAAGTCGGAAGACACACTATGTTGAACGCTGAAAATCCGATTTGGATAATCAAGAGGAAATGCCCATGAAAAGACTGTTGATAGGTGGTACTCACAGTGGTTGCGGCAAAACTACAATTGTGTGTGCAATCCTTTCTGCACTTAAAGCTCGCGGCCTTTCGGTCAGCAGTTTCAAATGCGGCCCTGATTACATTGACCCCATGTTTCATAAGAGCATTATTGGTGCGGAGTCATATAATCTTGACAGCTTTTTTTGTTGCGATAATACGCTCAGACACTTACTTGTTACAAGTGGAAAAAGCACAGATATTTCTGTGATTGAGGGAGTTATGGGTTATTATGACGGAGTCAGTGGAAGGGGCTCTGCTCATTCTGTTTCAATGGTGACGGAAACGCCTTCGATAATTGTTATCGACTGTAAGGGGGCATCTGAGTCTATAGGTGCCATGATGAAAGGTTTCTTGGATTATGAAGTTCCAAACAAAATAAAGGGTTTCATTTTCAATAGACTTCCTGAACGCCTTATTTCTTTTGTTCAGGATCTTTGCCAAAGACTTGGGACTCGGTATTTTGGCTCATTTCCTATGAATAGCTTTTCGCTCGAAAGTAGAAGGCTTGGACTTATCACGGCTGACGAGGTTGTTGACTTAAAAGAAAAGACATATGAACTGGGAGTACTTGCCGAAAAGTATCTATTAATTGATGAGTTGATTGTGGCTGCTGAAACTTCACATCTTGACTATATACCGCTAAAAGTAGAAAGAATTTATATTGACAGCAAGCCAAGAATCGCTGTTGCTAAAGACAAAGCATTTTGTTTCATTTATTCCGAGAATCTAGAGCTTTTAAAAAATCTCGGCTGCGAAATTACATTCTTTTCACCAATAAGTGATAAAAAGCTTCCAGAAAACTGCTGCGGTTTGATATTCAGCGGCGGTTATCCTGAACTTCATGCTGAGGAACTTTCTGCCAACCATGAATTACTTGCGGCAGTAAAAAGTGCAGTAAAATCAGGAATGCCGACAATAGCGGAATGCGGAGGGTTTATGTACCTGCACGAAGCAATGAAGACGGAGGACGACAGAGAGTACAAAATGGTGGGAGTTTTCAAAGGTACTGCATATGAGACCTCACATTTGCAGCGGTTCGGATATGTTACACTTACGGCGAATGAGGATAGTCTTATATGTCAAAAAGATCAGAAAATTGCTGCTCATGAGTTCCATTACTGGGACAGTACCGATAACGGCAGCAGCTTCACCGCCAGAAAAGCTGATGGCAGGGAGTGGAGTTGTATTCATGGCAGTAAATCTCTTTATGCAGGATTCCCACATTTGTATTTTTATACCGATATCAGAATTGCAGAGCGGTTTGCAGCTGCTTGTGCAGAGTTTGGAGGTATTTATGGATAGGATAGCTCAGATTAAGTCTGTTGACAGAAAATATGCCGAACTAGCTCAGGCTCGTTGGGATTCTGTTGCAAAACCTCTTAGAAGCTTTGGTGTGCTTGAAGAGATGTGGAACAGAATAGCCGCTGTTCAGCGAACAGATATGCCCAATATATTCAATCGTGCTGTTGTTGTTATGTGTGCCGATAATGGTGTTGTTGCTGAGGGTGTTACACAGTCTGATAATTCAGTAACTGCTGCTTGTGCAAAGGAGATTGCTTATGGAAGGTCTAATATCAACGTGCTTGCAGATGTTTATCGTGCAGAAGTTATTGCAGTTGATATTGGAATTGCTCGTGATATTTCGTGCAAGGGCCTTCTGAATCGAAAGATATGCAAAGGCACAGCTAATATAGCCATTGGTCCTGCTATGTCGATTGACAAAGCTGTACAGGCGATAAAAACAGGCATGGATATTGTTGGAGATCTTTCACAAAAGGGTATAAAGCTAATTGTTACAGGGGAAATGGGGATTGGAAACACAACTCCTACAGCCGCTCTTTCATCGGTTCTTCTTGGACTTCCTCCGGATGTGGTTACGGGTAGAGGAGCAGGTTTGTCCACTGAGGGGCTTGAGCGAAAGATAGCTGTTGTAAAGCGTGCTATAAAGATTAATTCTCCGTTTTCTGACGATGGAATGGAGTTGTTGGCAAAACTTGGAAGTTTTGAGATTGCAGGCATGGTCGGTCTGTTCATGGGCGGAGCATATTACGGAATAACTGTGGTTATAGATGGTGTTATCTCAGCAGTGGCTGCTGTTTTGGCTTCTATGATAGCACCTTTATCGGTTGACTATATGCTTGCAGGTCACGTTTCAGCGGAACCTGCTGGAAGAGGACTTCTTGATAAACTGGGGCTCCGCGCTGTGATAGATGGTGAGCTTAAACTTGGTGAAGGAACAGGGGGTATACTCCTTTTGCCTCTTCTTGACGGAGCTGCTGCTATATACTATAATTCTCACAGATTTGACGGATTAGGTATAGAAAGGTATGTAGAACTCAAATGATAACACTTGTTACAGGAGGTTCAAAATGTGGTAAATCGAGCTATGCTGAAAGAGTGCTCGAGAACTTTATTGGACCGAAATACTATATCGCAACCATGCAACCTATAGGTGATGACGCTTATGAGATAATTTCACGTCATCGTGAGGCACGAAGAAACAAGAATTATATAACAAAGGAATGTCAACGAGACATTGATAATCTCGACTTACCATCAGGTTGCGGAATTCTTCTTGAATGCATAGGAAATCTTTGTGCTAATGAGATGTACATAGACGGAAAAGTTTTAAGTCCATCGGATAAAATCGTAAGTAATATCAAGTCACTCGCGGATAAAGCTTCTCAGCTTGTTATAGTAACTAATGATGTCGGGAGCGATGGGAATAATTATTCTAAAGACATTATTTCCTTTGTAAGTGAAATAGCGAATATTAACTGCAAGATTGCTGAGTTTGCAGATAATGTTATAGAGTGCGTTTACGGTATTCCAATAGTTTTGAAAGGAAAGCTCATATGATAAGATCATTGATAACAGCTTTTCAGATGTATTCACGAATTCCTATGCCTACGATTGAATGGAAACCTGAGAACCGACGATATGCGCTATGCTTTTTTCCTCTTGTGGGAACTGTTATTGGTGTTATGTTCATGATTTGGGAGCAGATCTGTGCAAGGCTTAGCGTGGGGAGTTTCTTATTCGGTGCGGGGGCATTATTTATAACGGTTTTAGTCACAGGCGGAATACATCTTGATGGTTTCTGTGATACTTGTGATGCCAGGGCTTCATGGGGAGACAAACCTCGCAGACTTGAGATTCTTAGCGACTCTCATATAGGGGCTTTCGCTGCTATAAAACTTGGAGTTTATCTTATACTTTATACTGCACTTTTATCTGAGAGTTACAGAACTTCCGTGGTTGCAGTTATTGCCTGCGGATATGTTCTTTCGCGTTCACTCAGCGGCTTTGCAGCTGTGACATTCAAAGCTGCGAAAATAGAGGGTTCTTTGTTCGATTTTACTAGTAATACACATAAGAATGTGGCGCTATTCGTTCTTTCATTTACGTCAGCCACATGCTGCTGTTTTATGTTGGCTACGAACGTGATATTAGCAATTTCTTCGATAGTTGCCGCATTGATAACGATGATCTACTATCATCACATGGCATATAAGGAATTTGGCGGTGTGACTGGCGATCTTGCAGGCTGGTTTTTGCAGGTCTGTGAGCTTTCAGTAGCAGCT
>JAFZYX010000054.1 GCA_017616055.1 Ruminococcus sp. | reverse complement strand
ATACAGTAGTGGCGAAGTGGACACGCCTGTAAGAATAAGGGTTGCCTGATTTTTAGGTGGAAACTTAAATACCATTCTTCTTATGAAGCCCCTTCCTCTTTAGGTAGGGGAGAGTTCACCATCATACTTATCATCGCAAAGTGCTTTGAAAAGTACAAGAAAAGCAAAGCGATGGGCGGTATCATGTCGGGATTGAAACCTGCGGTGGTAGGAATGATAGGTGCAGCCTTTATATCTGTTGCGAGGACGGTGTTCTTTCCGGCAGGTTTTAGCGTATCTGTTTTTTCTTCAGCGAGCTTCTGGGTATTTCTCGGATTAGTCGCTGTTACCACCGTGCTTGCGTTCAAAAAGGTACACCCAATCAAGATCATTCTGCTGTCTGCGGTGATAGGGATAGGTGCAGGGTACGGAATGGGATTATGATTATGAAAGGAAAACATAATGTTTGAGAGCGAATTTGCAAAAACCGAATACATAGCAAAAGATAATACAGTTTTTCACGTCTGGAAGAAAGAAGCGCACTTCGATGATTACAGAGATCCCGTAACTGCTTCGCTTGAAATGCTCCGAGAGCATAAAGGCAGTCTGTTTGTCGTAGATGCCCGCAACGGTTTTGAAGATGTTCCGGAAGATGTGGAATGGGGCTTTCAGTTTTTCCTTCCTGAGCTGAAGAAAACAGATTGCAAGATATGGGGATTTATTCTACCCGAATTATCCGACATAGAGGGCGAGATTGACCTGTGGACAGCTGAGATCGAAAAGAACTTTACAGTTATAAGAGCTGAATCTTATGAAGATATTATCAAAAAGGCTAGTGAGATATGCTCGAAAAAAGAACACATAATCACAGAAGTTAAACTCGTTCCACTGAAAGAATCTGACCGAGAGCAGTTTATCAAGGACAATCAGGAAGCCTTCAATTACGGTGCTCTGGAAGAATTTGGCAGACGCGACGACCACTTTGAAGAAGACGGCGAGATAATCTCACATGAAACTATTTCTCATGCAATTGATGAAGGCGCTGCCTACCGTATCATGCAGGACGGTAAGCCTGTCGGCGGCGTTGTTATAAAGACCGAATTCGATCAGGGCGAGCTGGAATTGCTGTTTGTTTCGCCTGCTGTCCACAGCAAGGGGATAGGTTATGCTGCATGGTGTGCTATAGAGGAAATGCACCCGGAGGTCGTAGTGTGGAATACGGTTACGCCCTATTTTGAGAAGCGTAATATCCACTTTTATGTCAATCGGTGCGGATTTCACATTGTTGAGTACTTTAATGAACATCATTGCGATCCGAATGACAAAGACGGAGAAATGTTTGATATGTTTGCCTTTGAAAAGATACTGTCAACAACTGCCGAAGCTATTCAGGAGCAGATAAAGCGTGTTGCTTACTATGAGGACATAATGCAGCAGGCGGCTAAGAACAACTCTCCCGAACTGCTGAAAGCTCTGTCTGACTATTACAGCAGCCCTGCGTGGAAACGAGATTTTGCTGCTGATGAAGCAGGACTGCTCCCGAAAGACATAAAACGCGGTGTATTATCCGAGGACGGTATCTATAACCTGCTGGAGGCATAAACCATGGACGAAAACAAAATAGAACAGCTTCTGGAAAAAGAATACATCATTGTGGATTTTCTGCCGAAGCAGGTCCCGGCTGAGAACAACGGCAAGTTCTTTGATGTGGAACTGCTATTCCTGCAGGAATCGAGAGCATCAGAACTTCACAGAAAATTTGCAGATATCATATTGAAGCTTTACTGCTATTATGGGATAGAAGTATACAACCTCTCAACAGATGAGGCAATCGAAAATCCGGAGCCTGCACTGCTTGATGCTTGGATCTGCTCAAACCGGTATGAAATACAGTTTTTCATAGAGGAATCCATGATCGTCATTGCAAAAGACGATACTCATATTACCGTATACAATCCCAGTGACAGCCTGACCGAGCTGATCGGCGTTCTGGCAAAAGCTGAAGGAATGTTTATGTGGAAGCCCGATTTAGAAGAATAACAAAAATCCCCCTCACCAAGCAAGGAGCATCTCAACTTCCTGCCTGATGAGGGGGATTATATCATACTATTCACTTTTCCACGCTGACCGTCACACCGGACTTGAACCGGAATTCCAGAAAAAACTCGCAGACCTTGACACTTTCCAGCAGCTTCCTCACCAGCGCCTCATCAAACTCCGTGATAGTGCGCAGCTTAGAATTGATGAAGTTCAGCAGTTCTTGAATACGCTGCCGGTGCGCTGCTTTGGCAGCATCGTCCATTACCGTCTGTTCCTGCACCTCACGCAGGTGCAGGATTTCTTCCGCCAGGTCATCATAGTTCATACCGCATCACAGCGCAATGCACTGGGAAAAATCCACTTTTTGCTGCGCCTTTCACAAGAATTATTACAATCATTCCATTCCAATATGCTGGACTCCAGAATAATTATCGGCTATAATGAAGTCACAATAAAAACTTTTGGAGGTACAAAGCAATGTTAAAAACACCTGAACTGGCAATGCCTAGAACACGCAAGGCCATTATCGTCTACAACTGCAGGCGTGAGGTATGGACAGACTATGAACAGGCAAAAGCATATTTCCTTGAACTCATGATGTCCACAGACGGCGATGAACACGACCGAGCAGAATGCATTTATATTCAGCTTTTGCACGGACTTTCAGAGTGTTCAGACGAAGATTAACCAAAAAGAGGCTTTGCAGAAATTCAGCGAACCTTAATCATCTGACAGTATTTCTATAGTTCTCTGAAAGATATTATTTCTATTTATTATTATACATGAAACACTTTAATTTTACAATAGATTTGAAAGTTTTTATCCCATAAAACAATCAAACAAATAACTCGGGCGAATGCCCGAGTTTCGCAATTATTCTAATATTATTTACAAATGAACTACTCTCTTTTATTCATACAAGATATCAACATCGAAAAATTTGCCCTTGGAGTACGATTAGTAACCATAATCATTCTTTAGTTAAGTTTATTTTTCAATATTTCAACGAGAGTTACCGAATGAACGGTAACTGTATTTACTCAGATATTGCCAAGCTGACTGTTTCATGATCTATTACATTAAAATATAATACTGATATACAGAACGGCAGCCATTTGGCTGCCGCTTCATTTTCGGTATAGTTTTAGATCACTGTCAGCTTGACTGGCATGGAATTGATAGAATATCTATCTTGATTCGAAATATTTAAGCTTTAATATTACCTGTTCAATTATACAGAATTATGCTGCAACAGTCCCTGCAATACCGGTCTTGGAGGATATGTCGCCTGCTTCTATTATCTTCTTGATTATTTCATCGGCATCTAATTTGCATACCACTTAGAAAGTGTATTTATCAGCAAGCTTTGCCGTTACAAAAACGGAGCGTAATTTTCAAAATTACAAATTTGTAATTCTGAACACATTTCGTGATCAATGTGGTATTATATAATTACACCAAGAACCTCAAGTCTGCAAAATAAATTT
>JAFZYX010000053.1 GCA_017616055.1 Ruminococcus sp. | reverse complement strand
TCCCTTACGTGATACTAAATCTCTCATTTCATACGGAATGGCAGGGTGCGGAGCAAACAGAACACTTGCTGTAAGAAATGCGAAAGCGTCATCGTACTCCCCCATATCCGTCAGCGCATAGCCTGCATTTGCGTAGCATCTTGCGATTGCCACAGGCGATGAAGCTACTTTTAGAGTTTCCCTTGTGGTTTCAAGGGTCATTCTCTTGTTTTTCAGAAGCTTATATACTTCTGCAAGCTCAAATTTTGGACCACAGTCCAGAGGATTGTACTCCATAGCCTTTTCGAGTACAGGGATAGCATCAAGCGGCGAACCTGTCTCGACTAGCAGATATCCATATGTAGTAATGAACGTACCAAAGTCAAAGGGCGTTCTGTTCAGAACCTTATCGGTCTTAAATTTCAGCTGATAAAGGTTGTCTTCAAATGGATTTCTTAAAGAAACGAACTTTGCTTTTTCCGTATCCTTATAATCAACGATTATCTTCTTGTAAAGACGCTCAGCTAAGGATTTAGCCTCGTTCATGTTCTTTTCCTTGATGAGCTGCATAATCTTATCGTGCATTTCGTCAAGGCGCATTCCATCAAGATGAGTAAGTCTGTCTATCTCTGCTCTCTGTTCCTGAGGCATTATTTCGATAAGAAGCTTCGTTGCAGCGTCGACACCCTCAAGATTCTTCTCCTGTGCATAGCGTTCAGCCTCAGCACGAAGGAATTTATTGTCGTCCTCGGCGGAGCCAGTCAGCTTAGCTCTCAGCTCCGCAAGGATCTTGTTTTCTGCCATTATGGTTTTTCCTCATTTCATCGGAAGTACTTTTTATGCTCAGAAGCCTCTCTTGGACATTTCTTTTCTGAACTTAGCATCTATCTTGTCCTGCTTTTTCTTGTTCTTAAGCTCTGCCTTAGTCATGTAGCGAGCATCCATCGGCTGTGGCTGCATAGGTCTTGAAGCTGAATTACTTCTAAAGCCCTGCCTTGCAGGTGTCTTGTATTCATCGAAAACAGGAACATTCTGCTGTGCCTGCTGAACCTGTCTTCTCTTAGCCGAATCGTCACCCATTGTTGAGAGAACATCCTCAACAGAAGTAAGTACAGGACTGTTTGCCTTGAGGCCCTGTGTCTCGATAAGGTTCTTGTCAGCATACTCTCTTGAGCTTGCAATAGCATTGATAAATGCCTGTGATGTGGATTTGCTGTGTGGATTTACTGCAATCTTGGAAATATTTGCAGTAGGTGTGCCACTTGTCTGAACAGGTTTTTTCGGAACTACAGACTTAACAGGAGCCTGCTGAACTGGAGCTGCTGCCGCTCTCTGAGCCTGAGCAGCTGTCTGCTGTGCAGGAGCTGCAGGTCTCTGCTGTGCATTGAGTGGAACAAAAACAGGCTTACCATTCTGGTCATATCCTGCTAATCTCATTTGTACATACTTGTAAACAGGCTGGTTGTTTGCATCATATCCTGCAAACTGCGGAACCTTTACAATCTGAGGCTGTTGTGCCTGTCTCTGCTCCGCACCGTTTATTTCTGCACCGTTTGGTGCT
This sequence comes from Ruminococcus sp., assembly GCA_017616055.1. Lineage (GTDB taxonomy): Bacteria > Bacillota > Clostridia > Oscillospirales > Ruminococcaceae > Ruminococcus. The sequence goes on along the minus strand of JAFZYX010000053.1, from coordinate 8,614 downwards.
CCATTATTATTAAAATCGCTCATATAGTAATCATACTCCTCTTCTGCCTTAATAGGCTGATTTAATGTTGCTTCATAAATATCATCAAGCACCACTGCTTCATCCTCTCTCGCTTTAGAGTAACTCTCAAATGCAGGTGCTGATAACTCGGGAACTACAGGGATATCATCAAGCTCGGGAACAGAATTGCCCTCAACAGGTGGCAAAGTATCAAACTCAGGAGCTGCAATATCTTCAACTGTGGGTACTCCTTCGAGTGCTGCTGCCGCAAGACTTTCGGCCGACGGTAGAGATACAGTCTCTGGAGCTACGATATCATCAACCTTCGGCGCTCCATCAAGTGCTGCTGCCGCAAGGCTCTCAGCCGACGGAAGGTCATCGATCGCAGGAGCCGCTATAGGCTCAGCGTGAGGAACATTTGCCCCAGGCTGTTCCATTCCGTATGTGGCAGAAAGAACACCATTTCCGAGATAAAGGTTGTTGTTTATGGGATCAACATAATTGTCTGACTCTTCAGTAAAATCAGCCATCTCATCACTGTCAATCTGAACTGAGTCTGGAAATGCACCATTGACATTAGGATCTTCATTTGTTCCAAAAAGCTGATCAGCGAGATAATCCCAGTTATTTTCCTGAGGTAAAGTCTGTTCTGGAACAGGCTGATAACCATCAGCAGGAGTAACTATAGGACCCTCGATAAGATTGCCATTTGCGTCATAAAGCGGCTGTGAGCCATCGTAGATATTGAGATTTCCGTACACCGACTCGTCATAAACGACTTCGCCGTATTCAGGCTCGCCATAAACCATACCATCATAAGTAGGCTGTTCATAAACTGGCTGCTCGTATACAGGCTGACTATAAACAGGCTGCTCGTAAGCCGGCTGCTGTACCGGAGCGGGATTGATTGAGAACAGATTCATTATGTCCTCATCGGAATGAGGCATATCAGGCGTTGCAGGCTGCTGATATGCATCGTCATAGCCTCCCATATCAACGTATCCGCCCTCATTCTGAATCTGACTATTGTTTTGAGTCTGATTATAATTCTGATTATAATAAGGTGTCGTTTGCTCCGAAGCGCCCTGAGGATTTGGTATAGCAAACTGTGCAAGAAAATCATCTTGCGGAACAGTTGCCTTTGCCTGAGGAGCAGGAGAAACATAAGGATTTTCAGCAGAATCAGGCTTGTTAACAGCAAACTGTGCGAGGAAATCGTCCTCAGCTGGAGCATGCGTCTCATTTTCATGAGGATTTATCGCAAACTGAGCGAGGCTGTCATCCATAGGCACACCCGTACCTGGAATAGTACTCTGATAACCATGAGCCCCTGAAGTCTGACCAAACTGGTTAGCATCCGCAGCTCTCTGTGATTCTTCCTCAGCAACTCTTCTTGCCTCTTCAGCTGCCTGTTTAGCTTCTTCCAAAGCCTTTCTTCTTGCTGCTTCTTCTTTAGCTTTGGCATTAGGATCTCTTGTGATCCTTGCCGTGGTATTACCGAGCGGAACTATACCCGCATCGTTCATTCCCATTTTTTCGCGTTTTTTCTCTTCTTTAAGAAGGAGCGACATTTCCTTCTTATCAGCTTTAATAAGCTTTTTTGCGAGACTCGCCTTGCATTTTTCGCAAGTTATCTCTTTCAGGTCCGTCATTAAAGAGGTTCTGTGGAAACGAGTTACGTTTTCAGGCTTCATGAGGTTGATACCGCAGCCTGTTTTCTTCTCGTTCTCGGTTCCGTGAACGATCTTATCGAACGAAGACGTTACCAATGTGATGTCCATATAATTCTCTCCCCACCACTGCTAAACTGCAGTTCCCGCTTTACGGCAGCGGCAGCCGATTTCCCAGCTCGCAATCGCACTCCGCCAAAAGACAGCGTATTTTAAAGGGAAATACGCCGCAGAGCTTTTTATGCGATATCTATACAAGTATATTATACATGACATTTCAAAAAAAATCAATAGTTTCTTAAGAAATGACTTGAAAAAATATACGTTTTTCAAAATTTTCAGTAAAAATAACAAATCGTTATTGATTTTTTTGTCAATTTTCCCTGTCATTGTTCACATTTAATTAGGTAAAAAATAATACGGTTTATTGAGCAGTACACGACTTTTTTCTGTTTAGGCGCGACTTCTGTTCCACATTATTCTATCAGATGTATCAAAATCACAGCATTGAACACTCATTATTTTACATAGGTGTAAAAAATTATAAAAACAGTAATTTTAGTATTGCATTATCACCAATTTTGTTGTATCATTAATAGTGTATTGGTAGATTCGGGTTACTATCGGCCTTGGTCTGCCGCAAGCTTCTTTTGAAGGAGAGGATAATTTGTGAAACTCGTTTCAGTAGTGGTTCCGTGTTACAATGAACAGGAAGTACTCCCCATGTTCTATGAGGAGATAACAAAGATATCAGCACAGATGTCAAATGAATTTCCTGAGCTAGAATTCGAATATCTGTTCATAAATGACGGTTCAAAGGACACAACTCTCGATTTGCTTCGTTCTCTTGCCGAAAAGGATAAGAGAGTAAGATATATTTCATTTTCAAGAAATTTCGGTAAGGAATCGGGCATGTATGCAGGTTTAAAGAACTCAAAGGGTGATTATATTGTTGTTATGGACGCAGACCTTCAGCATCCACCTGCTTTTTTGCCTAAAATGTACAATTACGTAAGAAACGGAGAGTACGACTGTGCTACCACACGCCGTGTGAGCCGTAAAGGCGAATCTAAAGTGCGTTCTTGGTTTGCAAGATTGTTCTACAGGATAATGAATAAGATATCTCAGACCGAGATAGTAGACGGTGCACAGGATTTTCGCTTCATGACAAGACAGATGGTTGATGCTATACTAGATATGTCGGAGTACAACAGATTCTCCAAGGGCATATTCAGCTGGGTAGGCTTCAATACCAAGTATATCGAGTATGAGAACGTAGAGCGTCCTGCAGGAACTTCTTCCTGGTCTTTCTGGGGACTTTTCAAGTACTCTCTTGAGGGAATCATGGCATTTTCAACAGCTCCGTTAGCTATAGCCTCTCTACTTGGAATACTCACATGTGCTTTTGCCTTTGTACTCATTGTTGTTACTATAATCAGGTCTATATTCGGCTGGCTTGACGCACCTGACGGATATCCCACACTTCTCTGCCTCATATTCCTTTTCAGCGGCTTGCAGCTCTTCTGCGTAGGAATATTGGGACAATACCTTTCCAAGACATACCTTGAGACGAAAAATCGTCCAATATATATAACTAAAGAGACCGAGGATACCTACCGTCAGCGCAAAAAAGCTGCGGCTCAAAATTCTCAGTTTCAGCAGTCCGCAGAAACTGAAAACAAATAACGGCATTCGGGAGGTGCGGAGACATTGAATAGAAATATGAGACTTGTTGTCTCCGTATTGTTCATAGTCATTATCGTCCTTGCTGTTGCAATAACACGCTTTTACTCGAAATCCGAAAAGAGCGCCTACAACGATGATTCACAACCCGTCATTGAGGATGTGATTGACACTCGTGACGGTAATCACATTTTCAAGGATAACAAGGGACTCTTTGGTATTCTTGACAGCAGCAACAGAGTCATAGTCTATCCGGAATGGCAGGAGCTTAATTATGCAGGCGGCAACGGATGTATAGCTTCAAAACGTTTTGATAGCAAAAGACTATATGGGTGTATAGATTACGAAGGTAATATAACTGTTCCTTTCGTATATTCTGAGATAGTGCTTACAAAAGTGCGTGGCGTCCAGCTTCTTATCGCAAAGACCGCTGATACTGGCTCATATTCTATTTACTACGACGACTTCCGCCCATGTTTTTCAGAAACATGGAAATCGTGCTCAGCAGACACTAACAAGCTTACTCTTAGAACAGATATGGGAATATATACCTTTTCTACCGAAAACTCTGAGCTATTGTTTACAAAAGCGACGATAACTGGATTTGTTGGTGACCATGTTCCTTACAACTTTGAAATAACAGATGAGCATCTGCTAGAGACACTCACTCCAAAGCTTATAGAGATAATATTTTCCGATACCAGCGGTTACCTTGATTATGCATACTCAAAGGGCAGAACTGTCCCAGATGATAAGCTCAATCCGCGATACAAGAAATACAGCGCTGTATTCCCTGATGAAAAGAATATCGAGGTCAAGATTACAGATCTCTCAGAGTTACAGATAAGCGGATTTAACTCAAATGACGCAGCTATTACGGTTAACGTTGTCCTGTATGTGGGAACGGACGTGAAATACCAAGTAAACGGAAGTCCGCAGACTATACACGGTAATTACAGAGTCACTCTTAGTTTTTCGGGCAGCTTTGAAACTGATTTCGGTATCAGCTACGCAAAGTTCCAAAGATCAAAACCTAAGTATCCGAGAATTGTTTCCGATGAGACTCAGGAGAACAGTGAACAGGCAGAATAATCTGCAATATAAAGCATAAAGGAGAAAACATCATGTCAAAAAAAGTTGCAGTTATCATGGGGAGCGACAGCGACTTCCCTGTTGTAAAATCAGCTCTAACAGAGCTCAAAAAATACGGAGTTGAATTTGAGTGCCGTGTAATGAGCGCACATAGAACTCCTGCAGAAGCCTGTGAGTTTGCTACAAATGCAAAGACAAACGGCTTTGGCGCTATCATTTGCGCTGCTGGTATGGCTGCTCATCTTGCGGGAGTTGTGGCAGGTCACACAACACTCCCTGTTATCGGAATTCCTATGAAATCAAAAGCGCTCGAGGGAATTGATGCTCTCCTCGCTACAGTTATGATGCCTCCCGGAGTACCTGTTGCAACAGTAGGCATTGACGGAGCAAAAAACGCAGCTGTTCTTGCAATACAGATGCTCGCTATCGCAGATGAGGAGCTTGCTGGTAAACTCGCTGCAGAGAAAAAAGCAATGGCAGATGGCGTTATCGCAAAAGACCAAGCTCTCCAGGAGCAAATTGCAGCTCTCTGATAAACAAATGCCGCATTTTTCCAAAAGGAGGTAATATCATGACGCCCGCTGAAAGAAAAGAACACTCTGAAAAAATAATCTCATCAAAGGGAATCGGTATCAACCCGAATCTTCCCCTTACAGAATCTGCCTCACTGATTAATCTCAAAAGTCTTGACGCTGTCTGTAAACGCGCTATTGCAGCCTTGCTATCAACTCAGGTCGGATTTGGAAGAAGCGAGCAGAATGATGAGGATGTCAACTATTTCGTTGGTCTCATGGACTTCTTCGGCGTGAAGAACTGTCTTAACGCAAAGGAAAGACGTCTTATCGACGGTTCATTCGTTCAGCAAGACATAATTGACGTTGTATGGGAATACGAATCCTACTGGGCTTTGGTATGGGCTCTTGGACTCGTTGATGATATTACTGATGCGGAGAATATCTGTGACTGTCCTACGGCTGTACGCCTTGTTTCACAATGCGGCAGCTTTGAGGAGTTCAAAAACAAGTGCAATCTCAGAAGCGCTGACGAGATAATGGATATGTTGGATCTTTACTATCGCTATCATTGGGCAGTAGTCCAGCATGAAAAGATAGACAGGAAATGCCCCATAGGCGGTCTTAACGACGATGCGGTTTTCGAGCGCAGACGCGGTCTCGAATGGCTTGTTTGCAACACCGAGGACTGGAACAACATTTCCCTTGACACTTGATATGCCCCGATACGATACTCTGCTTTTTGACTTGGATGGAACTCTTACAGACTCCACCGAAGGCATACTGAAATGCTTTGAAAACGCTTTAACAGAACTTGGTTTTGAAGTACCAGAGGATACAAATATCATTCTCGGTCCCCCATTACGGCAGTCATTTTCCGAGTTCTGCGGCATGAACGAACAACAGGTTGATGAAGCTATAAATATATTTCGTAAAAGATACTCAACCGTGGGACTTTTCGAAAACCACGTTTATGATGGAATCCCAGAAATGCTGGAAAAGTTGAAAAACGGTGGCAAACGGCTCATGGTAGCCACCAGTAAGCCTCAGGTTTATGCTGTCCGAATATTTGAAAAGTTCAATCTTTCCAGATACTTTGAATTTGTGGGTGGTGCTGAGCTTGACGGCTCCCGTGACTACAAGCATGATGTCATAGATTACGTACTTACTCAGACAGGTATTACCGACAGGAGTACTGTACTCATGATAGGTGACCGCAAACAGGATGTTTTCGGAGCACATAAAACAGGTATAAAATGTATGGGAATACTTTGGGGATATGGCTCCGTTGAGGAACTCACACAGTCTGGAGCTGACTATATAGCAAAGGCCCCTGAAGAAGCGGCTGAAATGCTGCTAAAATAAAACCTACAATTTTCGCAAAGCTGCGGAATTGCACATATATCATTTATATAATTCTCAAGGAGGAATTTTAAAATGTCAAACATCGAAAAGAAGGAACAGCTCTATGAGGGCAAGGCTAAGAAGGTCTATGCCACAAATGATCCTAACCTCGTTATCGTTGATTACAAGGACGACGCTACAGCGTTCAACGGCGAGAAGAAGGGCACTATCACAGGTAAGGGCGTCATCAATAACAAGATGACCAATTATATGTTCAAAATGCTCGAAAAGGAAGGCGTTCCAACACATCTTGTCGAGGAGATCAGTGACCGTGAAACTATCGTAAAGAAGGTTTCTATCGTTCCCCTTGAGGTAATTATCAGAAATGTTGCCGCAGGAAGTTTTTCCAAGAGAATGGGCGTTGAAGAGGGAAAGAAGCTCCTCTGCCCTATCCTTGAATTCAGCTACAAGAATGACGATCTTGGTGATCCTTTCATCAACGATTACTATGCACTCGCTCTCGGTATCGCTACACAGGAGGATATCGACACTATCTCAAAGTATGCTTTCAAGGTTAACGAGTTCATGGTAAAATTCTTCAAGGGTCTCAACATCGATCTCATTGACTTCAAAATAGAGTTCGGCAAGACTGCTGACGGCACTATTATTCTCGCTGACGAGATTTCTCCTGATACCTGCCGCTTCTGGGATTCTACAACTCACGAGAAGCTCGATAAGGATCGTTTCCGCAGAGATATGGGCGGTGTAGAAGAGGCATATCAGGAAATCATGAAGAGACTTATGGGAGAATAAACTATGGGTGGTTTTTTCGGTGCAGCTTCTAAAAACGACTGCGTGACCGACGTATTTTTCGGCACAGATTATCATTCTCACCTCGGCACAAGACGAGGTGGCATGACCTCGTGGTCTGAGGAACATGGCTTCCAAAGAAACATCCACAGTATCGAAAATTCACCATTTCGTACCAAATTCGAAGACGATGTTGTGACAATGCGAGGAAAAATCTGTATCGGCTGTATTAGCGATACAGACCCACAGCCTATACTTGTACGCTCAAAGCTTGGTGTCTATGCTATTTGTTCTGTAGGTATAATCCGCAACTCTGACAAGCTTGTTGACGAACTCCTTGAAAAAGGCTGCGCCAATTTTGAGTCCATGAGCAGTGGCAATATTAATTCAGGCGACCTTATTGGTGCTCTCATAGCGCAGAAGAATTCATTTGTCGACGGTATTCGCTATGCTCAGGAAAAAATCGAAGGAACAATGTCTCTAATCATACTTACAGACAAGAGCATTATCGCCGCAAGAGACCAGTACGGCAGGCTTCCTATCATAATAGGTAAGAGAAGCGATGGCTTCTGCCTTTCAACAGAGTCTTTCGCATTCCAGAAGCTTGGCTATACCACTCACAAGGAACTTCTCCCCGGCGAAATAGTTGAGCTAACATCTGATGACTGCAAAACAATCGCAGAGGGCGATCCTTCAAAGATGAAGATCTGCACATTCTTGTGGACATATTACGGTTATCCGAACGCTGTTTACGAAGGCGTGAACGTTGAAGTAATGCGTACCCGCAATGGTGAAATAATGGCTGAAAACGATATAAAGAACGGCAGGTTGCCCGATGTTGACTACATCTGCGGAGTGCCGGATTCCGGAACTCCACATGCTATAGGATACGCAAACAAGAGTGGTATCCCCTTTGCAAGACCGTTCATCAAGTATACTCCAACATGGCCAAGAAGCTTCATGCCCACAAATCAGAGCATGAGAAATCAGGTTGCAAAAATGAAGCTCATTCCCGTACATGAGCTCATAAACGGCAAAAAGCTGCTCTTTGTTGACGACAGTATCGTAAGAGGCACTCAGATGAGAGAAACTGTTGAATTTCTCTATGAGCACGGCGCTAAGGAAGTTCATATGCGCTCTGCCTGTCCTCCTATCATGTATGGCTGCAAGTACCTCAACTTCTCACGCAGCACATCTGAAATGGAGCTTATCGCCCGTCAGATAATCGACGAGTTCGAGGGACCTGTGGGCATAAGACATATCGAAGAATACAGTAACTCCGCAACAGAGAGAGGTCGCAGACTCAGAGATGAAATATGCAAGAGACTTCGCCTCACTTCTCTGGAATTCCAGACCCTCGAGGGTACTGAAAAGGCAGTAGGACTCAACTCCTGCGGTCTCTGCACATATTGCTGGAACGGCAAAGAATAAACTTATATTCTGTCACCCTGCCATAGGCAGGGTGACAGGCAACTATGGAGGTAAATCAATGAATAACAGTTT
>JAFZYX010000052.1 GCA_017616055.1 Ruminococcus sp. | reverse complement strand
TCTCCGACATCAACGCTCAGCGAACTGTTATTTTCTATGATCCTTATGCTTTCTTCCGATCCTATCCAATCATAAAGCTTCCTTGCATAGCTGTCCTCAGGCTCATCCGCCCTTATAGCCACGTATGCGGTAGTAATATACGGATATGACTTATTCTTAAAATTCTCGGTGGTCGGCTTAGCCCCGTCTATCGCTACAGTTGTAATGAAATCTTCATACTCCAGATCCAGATACGAAACAATGTTGTATCCTATCGCATACTCGTCCGTAGCTACGGATTCCGTGATTGTGCTCATGTCACCCTCAAAATAGAAATGATCAAGCATCTCCGAAAAGTCGGGAGCATCTCCGTCAGGCCAAAGAAATGCTTCAAAAAGTCGCTGGCTGCCCGACTGGTCATCCCTGAAATAAGGATGTATTTCAGCATCCGGACCGCCCACTTCACTCCAGTTAGTTATTTTGCATTCATATATGCCACGTATCTGATCCTGAGTTAAGCTCTTTACCTCGCACTCGGGGCTCACTATAAATCCCAGCCCGTCATAACCGTAAGGCTTCATCTCGATATCTACCTGTCTCTCCCTGAAGTATGTCTCTTCCTCATCTGTCGGAGCCACCAGGAATACCATATCCGCAACTTCGTCAGCCAGGTTCAGCCAAGCACCATGTGTTTTTGAGCACAGAGGCTGGTTGACTACACCGTCTTCACCCATGAAATATTCATATATCGAAGCCGTGATCGGTTTTCTGGCCGTAGAGCTGTCTATGATGGGAAAGTTCTCCGGATAATACTTAAATACTTCTTCCAACGAAAGTGTTTCCGGGTCCGGACGCTCGGTAGGCGTAGACTCCTCAGTGATCACAGGCATATCCGTAGGTTCGGGCGTTACCGTTACCACAGGCTCTTCCGTGGGGATGGGCGTTGCTGTAGGCTCATCCGTAGGTACTGCCTCTGTCGGTGACACATCAGCCGTAGGTGTAGGCGCATCCGTCACTACAGGTGTATCTTCCCCATTTTTTGAACATCCGATTGCACTTAAAACCACTAAGCAAACAAGCAATGTAAATATAAATAATTTTGATTTCTTCATAGTTTCCTTCTCTCCGTTTCAACTGTCATGTTGTTCTACTACTCCAACATCTTCCCCCTAAACTCCTCAATCTCCTTAGCACCTATCCCAAGCTGCTCGATGTAATCATCCCCCATCTCGCTCCAACCGGCTTCCAGATATGCCTCATCGGCTATATACGCACGATATACGCCCTGGGCAAATTCCTCGCCGTGGCTTTCCTTCAGCTTCTCGCGTATAGCTTCGGCCTTAGGGATATTGACTATATTTGTCTTTAGGTAATCCTCCATGATCGTACTTCTATCCACGCCCAGTATCTCCAGTATAAGTGCAGTGGTGATGCCGCATCTGTCTTTTCCTTCCGAGCAGTGCCAGAGTATCGCTCCCGTAGAGTAATCGTGCCTCATTATCTCTTCTACCGCTTTTTTAAAGTTATCGCGGCACTCTCTTACCAGCCATCTGTACAGGTCGCTCATATCGGGTACACCCTTTTTCTCCGCTTTCTTTTCATGGCTTATGCCGGCAGTGATGTGTTCAAATATCGGTATCGGCAGATACTCCCTGCCACACGCGCAGTCCGGCTTCTCATCTCTTTCGCCCGGTGTTCTCAGATCGATGATCGTAGATATCCCGTTTACATCCTGTTCCTCTGCCTGTGACAGATTGGCAGAGCGTATGAGACACCCTTGTTTTATTGTTTTTCCGTCTTTTGTGCGGATCCCGCCCAAATCTCTTATATTATTGATCATTATTATTCCTTACTACAGGCCCTATCACACATCGATGACATGCCTGCACGATATATTTGATAACTCTTATTACGATACCGTCGCTCCGACCGGCATAAATGCAAGCTTTGCGAGCTTAAAATGCTGCAGTCCGAAGGGTATGCCGACTACCGTGATACAGTAAAATCCGCCTATCACGATATGTAAAAGTGCCAGCTCCATTCCACCTAAAAATATCCACAGCACATTAATTATAAACTTCGTGGTTCCGCCACCGTATCGTACTTCTTTACCAAACGGCCACAGTACCAGCCCTGCTGCCTTAAAGCACTCTACTCCGACCGGTATACCTACTGTTTTTCTTATTATACTTTTTCCCATATCTGTCCTCAATGCCACACTTGTGTCTTTTATGTGATTATGATATACTACAGAACAGCAAAAGTAAATACCAACAGTAAAAGATACACAAACTTACAGATATGTGTCACATTCAGAAAGAAGGTATTTAAAATGAATAATTCCGTCAATCCTTCTGCCATCAGATCCCGCAGCGAGATCACACAGGCTCTTCTGGTCCTTATGCAGAAGTACCCCTACAGTGAAATATCGGTTAAGCAGATAATCCTTGAAGCAAAGCTCGCCAGAAAAACCTTTTATCGTAACTTTGATTCAAAAGATGATGTACTTATCTCCATGATCAAATCAACTCTGCATAGTTATTATGATATAGTAAACTCCGGTCACAGTGATGTACTGCCGACCATATTTTCATTTGCCGAAAAGAATAAAGAAGTTCTTTTATTGCTCGACAAAAACAATATGTTACATGTCGTGCTTCAATGCATGAATGAATACGGCCCTCTGCTCAGACGTGAATTCGTCTCCGAATCCAATCCTTTCAACAAACTGTTCGAAGGACTGGACTCCAATTATCTCATGGCCTTTAATATAGGAGCTTTCTGGAATGTGATAGCCATGTGGATACACAACGGTATGACTGACCGTCCTGAAGATATCATGTCGATGATATCCCAATATCTTCAAAGAGCTCGCAGGTAACATATGGAACAGGGGACGGTTCTTACAGATCAAACAGACTCATCTGTTTATACTTATCCGGCAGGTCCCGCATAAACTTAAAGCATTCGTCAGGTGTCGACATCATCCCGTTTTTCCTGCATATATCATTAAATATCCTATAAAGATTTTTCGAATTGGGACTTGGTATCTCATAAGCATTTCCAAATTCCCTGATGTATTTTTCCTTCAGCCCCGGAAAATACTTATCCAGTGCTGCATAATAATACTCCCGGTCACCTTCCCTGAGTGTCAGTCCCATGCCGAAATCAATGATGCCCTTTACCCCGACTCTGACGCATTCATTCAGGATTGAAGTAATGTTCTCCTCTGTATCATTGATAAACGGAAGGATCGGAGTAAGCCATACGATCGTCGGGATAGCTCTTTTCTGCATCTCCTCAAGCACTTCAAGACGCCGTTTTGTATTGCAGACATTCGGCTCCACTATCCGGCACAGATCATCGTCATAAGTTGTAAGTGTCATCTGCACCACGCATTTTGCTTCCTTGTTGATCTCATCAAGCAGATCGATATCCCGGAGTATCCTGTCCGATTTCGTCTGGATGGCCACACCGAATCCATATTTCCTGATTATTTCCAGACATTCCCTTGTGAGCTGCAGCTGTTCTTCGCAATGCATATACGGATCTGACATGGCTCCCGTACCTATCATGCATTTTTTTCTTTTGGATTTCAGCGCTTTTTCAAGCAGTTCCGGAGCATTCCGTTTAACTTCTATATCTTCAAAAGGATGCGTAAACTGATAACATGCGCTTCTGCTGTCACAATATATACAACCATGAGAACAGCCGCGATATATATTCATTCCGTTGCTTCCGCCGTTCGCGGTAAGTATTCCCTTTGCATCCACAAAATGCATTACATTAACTCCTCTTTAAAAGTATCAGATATTCCGCAGTACCCTCCTCAAGTTTTCTCTCTCCTGTTGCGGCGAAACCGTGTCGTGCATAAAAACGTATCGCTTTCACATTCTTCTCCAATGCCCAAAGATGGTCTGCATGATGCTCTTTCACTGCATATTCCAGTAATTTAGAACCAATGGAGGCATTTTGAAGAACAGGTTCAACGAATAGTCTCGCGATATAAGTTCCTTCTATCTTTATAAATCCTTTAACTACTCCATCATCATATACGTACAAACTGTCAATCTGACTTTCATACTCCTTCATCATTGAAGTTAAC
>JAFZYX010000051.1 GCA_017616055.1 Ruminococcus sp. | reverse complement strand
GATTTTTTATACTTTTTATCTTGAAATTTTTATCTTTTTGTGGTACAATGTTATCAATATTACCGAAAGGAACACTTAGCCATGAATGTAAAATCCGAATTACTCGCTAACCTAGCCAATGCAGGCGGCGATTACATATCGGGTGCTGCACTCGCAGATAAGCTCGGTGTGAGCCGCAATGCTGTATGGAAAGCTGTTAAAGCTCTTGAAGCAGAAGGCTTTTCCATAAGTTCAATAACCTCAAAAGGTTATAAGCTCAACGAAGACAATAACAGACTTTCGGAAGATCTTATCTCTCCATTCCTTACCACAAAGGAAATGGGCAGAACCATAAAGGTGCTTGAGGAAGTCGATTCCACAAATAATATAGTTCGCGAGCTTGAGACCGAAAAAGCTCCGCACGGCACTACCGTCGTTGCCGATTCTCAAACTGCAGGCAAGGGACGTATAGGCAGGAGCTTCGTTTCGCCTCATGGTACTGGGCTCTACATGAGCGTACTCGTGCGACCTCATTTCGACCTCGAATTCGCCCCAATGATAACTGCCGCCGCTGCTTGTGCTGCTGCAGAAGCCGTTGAGAAACTGTGTGAAAGCAAGGTAAATATAAAATGGGTCAATGACCTTTATATGAACGGCAAAAAAATATGTGGTATACTCACTGAAGCTTCACTCGGGCTGGAGATGCGTGAACTCGACTGTGCCACTATCGGTATAGGTATAAATGTACGCAGTGTAGGTCAAAATTTTGACCGAGAGCTTCAAAAGAAAGCTACATCGATAGAAGACGAGACAGGCAAAATAATAAACAGAAACAGGCTATGTGCCGAAGTTCTCAATCACCTCGAACCTTATCTCGGAAAGATTTCCGACAGAAGCTTCTTAAAAGCATACAGAGAACGCGAAATACTCACTGGTCACAAAATAACCGCTATGGTTGGCAATGAGCAGCTTGTGGGCGAGGCACTAGGTATTGACGAAAATGCAAACCTTATAATAAGGCTGCCATTCGGCGAAATAAAATATCTCAGTTCAGGCGAAGCTAATCTTTGCAGAATTGCTGACTAATGACAGTATGCGGCAATACCGCATAGTATAAATTATATTTTTATGGAGGTATATTGATATGAGATATACTATTATCGGTCAAACAGTTCCGGCCGTTGAATGTGAGCTTAATGCAGGAGAATCAATGTTCTCACAATCAGGTGGAATGATTTGGCAGACACAAGGATTTACTATGACAACAAACGCAAGAGGCGGAGTAGGCAGAAGCCTTGGTCGTCTTTTTACCGGTGAGTCTATTTTCATGGCTAATTATAGAGCGGACGTTCCAGGAGCAAAAATAGCTTTCGGCGCTACAGTTCCAGGATCTATCGTTCCTGTTAATATATCAAATGGTGGTCTTATCTGTCAAAAAGGTGCTTTTCTCTGCGCAGAGCAGACAGTTGACCTTAAGGCAGTTTTCACAAAAAAGGTACTCTCTGGTCTCTTTGGCGGTGAGGGTTTCATTCTCCAGCAACTTTTCGGAAGCGGTATGGCTTTCCTTGAAGTTGACGGAGACATGGTGGAGCGTGTACTTGCTCCCGGTGAGGTACTCAAGGTCGATACAGGTAACGTTGTTGCTTTTGAACCTACAGTTCATTACGAGATAGAGACTGTTAAGGGACTCGGAAACATATTCTTTGGCGGCGAAGGACTTTTCCTTACAAAGCTAACAGGTCCTGGTAAAATAATACTCCAGACACAGAACTTCAACGATTTTGCAGGCAAAATTCTTTCTCTCGGCGCAAGAAAATAAACAATGAAACAATGGTTTATCGCTGCTGCTGTTGCATTAATTTACCTGCTTTTCAGCGTATTTACAGGACTGTGGGCAATTTCATGGGTAATATGGGTTTTCTATGCAATTTACAGGATAGCAGACTATATAAAGTCACAGCAGTAAAGAAGAACAGCACGGTACCAATACTTATTTCTGCTTGTTTCACACGCACACTGTTGTTATAATAATCATTTCTTGTACATCGCTTATGGCACTTTTATAAGTATAGAGGTGAAGTGTATGTTTATATTTGGTTTCCCTCTTATGGGATTACAGTATATGGCAAACGGCGAAGCTCTTTTCCGCATGGCTGCTGAAAACAACGCTGTCCCAGGTTGGCACGGCAGCAAATGGCGCTGTGTCTGCGGAATAGAGAACGATACTAGATTCTGTCCTGAATGTGGAGCTAAAGCTCCCGTAAAGCCTTGGAAATGCAGTTGCGGCAAGGATTGCGGTACCAATTACTGCCCCGACTGCGGCAGTAAAGCACCGGCATGATTTGAAATAATACTTTGTAGGGAACGGTAAATACGCCGTTCCCTGCATATTGGCATTTCATGCAAATTCATTTTCGGGCTTGACAAAAACAGATTTACAGTGTATAATACAGTTATAATAATTACTAAATGCTATGAAGGGAAATAAAGCTTGAATCAGTTTTCACAGAGAGCCGACGGTAGGTGCAAGACGGCAGACAGATACAAGTCATAGCTCATCCCTGAGCAGTCGGCTAAAAGCTTCAGCAAGTAGGCTTGAACGGGCTCTCCCGTTACAGAGATATGCGTTGATCCGACGCAGACGAGTGGGTGTATTCTTACATCAAGAAGAGTGGTACCACGAAGTATTATTGCAACTTCGTCTCTTCCATGCCATTGCATGGAGGAGATTTTTTATACCCTCCGCTATGACAAAACGGATCGGAATGGAGGTTATACAATGAATAATGCCAGCAAATACACAAGACAATTCTTTGAAGCACCGAAAACTTCAATGAGATGGACGGAAAAATCCTATATTGACAAAGCTCCGCAATGGTGCAGCGTTGATCTCCGTGACGGAAATCAGGCTCTGATAGTACCAATGAGCCTCGGAGAAAAACTTGAATTTTTCCAGCAGCTGGTTGATATTGGCTTCAAAGAAATAGAAATAGGCTTCCCTGCAGCTTCTGAAACAGAATACGACTTCTGCCGCACTCTTATTGAGCAAAAACTAATACCTGACGACGTTACCATACAAGTACTTACTCAATCAAGAGAGCACATCATTGAAAAGACATTTGAAGCTCTCAAGGGCTGCAAAAATGCTATTGTTCATCTCTATAATTCTACTTCAGTCGCCCAGCGCGAACAAGTTTTCCGCAAAAGCAGAGAGGAGATAATTGATATCGCAGTCAGCGGTGCAAGGCTCTGCAAGGAATACCGCGAAAAATATGCTGGCAATTACAGATTTGAATACTCCCCTGAAAGCTTTACGGGGACAGAACCCGAATTTGCACTGGAAATATGCAATGCAGTTCTTGAAGTATGGCAACCTACTTCAGAAGACAAGGTCATTATTAATCTACCTGTAACGGTACAGCTCTCTATGCCTCACGTTTACGCTAATCAGATAGAATATATGTGCGAGAACCTGAAATACCGCGAAAACGTCATAGTTTCACTTCACCCTCACAACGACCGAGGCTGTGCGGTGGCTGATACTGAAATGGGACTTCTTGCGGGTGCGGAACGTGTTGAAGGAACTCTTTTCGGAAATGGCGAGCGTACTGGTAATGTAGATATAATCGTACTCGCAATGAATATGTACTCACAAGGCGTAGATCCACAGCTTGATCTCAGTGATATACCGTCAGTTTCAGAGCTGTACACCCGTGTTACACGTATGAATATATATGAACGTCAGCCTTATTCCGGAAAGCTTGTATTCGCAGCTTTCAGCGGCTCTCATCAGGATGCTATCGCTAAGGGGCTGAAATGGCGCGAAGAAGGGCATACTCAGTACTGGACGGTTCCCTATCTGCCTATTGACCCCGAGGACATAGGTAGAGAGTACTCCGCAGACGTTATCCGAATCAACAGCCAGTCCGGCAAAGGTGGTATCGGATATATCTTGGAAACTCGCTTCGGTTATGATCTACCCAAGAAAATGCGTGAGAACGTTGGATATCTCGTCAAGGGAATATCTGACCGTAAGCACAAGGAGCTACTACCTGACGAGGTATACGAGATATTCAAGAAAAATTACGTGGATATAATATCCCCTATAAAAATAAACGAGACCCATTTCGTTCAGCGCGACGGTATTGAAGCTACAATAAGCTTTGATTTCAATGGAAGAAAAGTAACAGTTACTGATATGGGAAATGGACGTCTTGATGCTGTCAGCAACGCCATTAGATCTTACACAAATGCAGACTACAGCCTCAACAGCTATTCCGAGCACGCTTTAGAGGTTGGCTCGGCTTCAAAAGCAGTTTCCTATGTCGAAATAGTGACGGGAAGCGGAAAGAGCTTCTGGGGCACAGGCATTGACAACGATATCATCACCTCTTCGATAAAAGCACTAATAAGTGCTGTAAACAATATGCTCACCGCAGGCTGAAAACAGCAAACACAAAAGTAAAGGACATGATACTATGAAAATATCAGGTGCAAAAATAGTTGTTGAAACCCTCATCGAACAGGGATGCGATACCATTTTTGGTTATCCCGGAGGGCAGGTCATAGACCTTTTCGATGAGCTGTATTCCGCAGAAAGCCGTATAAAGCACATAATCGCCGTACACGAACAGGGAGCTGCTCATGCTGCGGACGGCTATGCTCGTTCAACAGGTAAGGTCGGAGTTGTCATCGCTACATCTGGTCCGGGAGCAACAAACCTCGCAACTGGCATAGCTACGGCATATCTCGACTCTGTTCCTATGGTTGCTATAACGGGCAACGTTGCCTGTAATCTTATAGGACGGGATAGTTTTCAGGAAGTTGATATAGTTGGCATAACCATGCCTATCACCAAACATAATTTCATAGTAAAAGACATAAAGGAACTCGCGGACACTCTCCGTACAGCTTTTAAAATTGCAAAATCAGGCAGGCAAGGTCCTGTCCTTGTGGATATACCTCAAGACGTTCAGCAGGCTCTCTGCGAATATGAATCAAACGCGCAGCCTGTGATACCTTATCCACTCACATTTGCCTCAGATGATAAGCTACAAAAAGCAGTTGCACTTATAAACAGCTGTGATAAACCATATATTTACTTCGGTGGCGGTGTTATCAGTGGCAAAGCTTCTCAGCAAATAACAGCTCTTGCAGAAAAGATAGACGCTCCATTAGGTTGCTCTCTCATGGGACTTTCAGCAGTTCCTTACGATCATCCGCGTTTTCTTGGTATGCAGGGAATGCATGGACATTTTGCCTCGACTGTGGCTCAGAACGAAGCAGACCTTGTCATAGCTCTCGGAGTTCGCTTCAGCAATAGAGCAGCTGGCGATGATTCGCGTTATCCCAAACATACAAGTATTATCCATATAGATATTGACGGCGCAGAGCTCCATAAAAACGTTCCTGCAGACGTTGCCATAAAGGGTGATCTTCATGACTCACTAGAAAGGCTCATTGCAATGGCTGAAGAGAAGAATCACTCACAATGGTGGGAACGCATAAGGCAGCTGCAAACTGAGGAAAAGACACATACAGAGTCCGCACTCACTGCTGCAAAGAAAAAGAACGGCGGTCAAAAGCTCAGCCCATATGAGATAATTGATACCATAAGCTCCTATGCAGGCGAGGATACAGTTATAATCACAGATGTGGGACAGCATCAGATGTGGGTAGCACAGCGCTATCCATTGAAAAAGCCGCGTACTTTTCTGTCAAGTGGTGGCCTCGGCACTATGGGCTTTGGCCTTGGAGCAGCTATTGGTGCAGCTTGTGCTACTGGAAAGCGCTGCATACTTTTCACAGGAGACGGCAGCTTCGGTATGGACCTATGCGAACTTGCAACAGCAGTATCGCAGAAACTTCCAATAACCGTAGTTATAATGAATAATGGCGTTCTAGGAATGGTTCGACAGATACAGACTCTTTTTTACGATAAACGTTATTCAAACACCACCCTCAACCGCAGGACAGACTTCGCAAAACTTGCAGAGGCATTTGGAGCAAATGGCGGTCATGCAACTTCTGTAGCAGAGCTTGAAAAGCTAGCAGCCGAAGCTCTCTCCTGTAATACTCCTTTCGTTATCAACTGTGCTGTGGATAGCGACGAGCTTGTGCTCCCAATGCTTCCAAACGGTGGAAGGATAGACGATATTATAACAGAGATAAAGTGAGGTGACATTATGGAACAGCAATATGTTATAGGCGTTATAGTTGCCAATGTTTCAGGCGTACTTTCGAGAGTATCAGGTATGTTCACACGGCGAGGCTTCAATATTGACAGTCTGACTGTGGGTGAAACAGAATCAAGCGGTTTTTCGCGCATAACTATCGCCTTTCACGGAGATGAGGACATAAAGGAACGCATACTTCAGCAACTTCAGAAACTCCATGATGTCAGAGAAGTCGAAGTACTCGACAATAAGGATACGGTAATTCGCGAGCTTCTGCTCATAAAAGTACGAAACAAGGCTGAAATAAGGCAAGATATAATGACGGCGGTAGAGATATTCCGCTCAAAAATAGTGGACTACTCTCCTACATCGCTGACCTGTGAACTCACAGGCGAGACCTCAAAAATAGATGCATTTATCGAGTTGCTCAAGCCCTTCGGCATAATGGAAATGTGCCGCACTGGTATAGTGGCCATCGAACGCGGTGAGAACTGCCTAAAAACAGTGAAATAAACCGATAAGTACATCTTATCGAAAGGAATGATAAAAATGGCAATGACAATGACGCAGAAAATACTTGCGGCACACTCCGGTAATGAGGCAGTCATCGCAGGAGAACTTATCCTTGCAGACCTCGATCTCGTTCTTGGAAACGATATCACCTCTCCCGTGGCTATCAAAGAATTCCGCAAGCTTGGCAAAGGCAACGTGTTCGACAGAAACAAAGTCACAATGATCATGGATCATTTTGTGCCAAATAAAGACATAAAAGCGGCAGAGCAGTGCAAATTGTGCCGTGATTTCTGCATGGAACAGAACGTCACCCATTTTTACGACGTGGGAGAAATGGGCATAGAACACGCCCTTATCCCCGAAAAAGGTCTTGTTACCGCAGGGAATGCCGTTATTGGCGCGGACTCTCACACCTGCACATACGGTGCTCTTGGTGCTTTTTCTACAGGCGTAGGTTCAACAGATATGGCTTGCGGAATGGCTACAGGAAAGGCGTGGTTCAAAGTGCCGACAGCTGTAAAGTTCGACCTCACAGGAAAGCTCACCAAATATGTCTCTGGCAAGGATATTATACTTCACATTATTGGTAAAATAGGCGTTGATGGAGCCCTTTACCGTTCTATGGAATTCACAGGCGAGGGACTTGATTCTCTTTCAATGGCAGATCGCTTCTGCATGGCAAATATGGCTATAGAGGCAGGCGCAAAGAACGGTATATTTGAGGTGGACAAAACAACTCTGCAGTATATTCAAGATCACAACTGTCTGGAACCTACAATTTATAAAGCTGATGATGACGCAGAATACGACAAGGTAATAAACATCGACCTCTCTAAAATCGAGCCAACTGTGGCTTTCCCTCATCTTCCCGAAAATACAAGAACTTTTTCTCAAATAGGCGAGGTGAAAATAGACCAGGTAGTGATAGGATCCTGTACCAACGGAAGACTGGAGGACCTTATTGCTGCCGCTGAAATAATGAAAGGTAGAAAAGCAGCCAAAAACGTTAGAGTTATCGTAATTCCCGCAACTCAAAATGTATATCTCGAAGCTATGGAAATGGGCCTCCTTAGAACATTTATTGAATTCGGCGCAGTTGTGTCAACTCCTACCTGTGGTCCGTGTCTGGGTGGATATATGGGCATTTTAGCTGCAGGCGAAAGAGCTGTTGCAACTACAAATCGTAACTTCGTAGGACGTATGGGACATCCGGAGTCTGAAGTATATCTTGCAAGCCCTGCAACTGCAGCTGCAAGTGCAATTACAGGTAGACTGACAAGTCCGTGGGAGGTGGCTGAGTTATGAAATACACAGGAAATGTTATAAAATACGGTGACAACGTTGATACGGACGTTATAATCCCTGCCCGTTACCTAAACACTAGCGATCACAAGGAGCTTGCGAGTCACTGTATGGAGGATCTTGACAAAACTTTTGTAAGCCGCGTAAAACATGGTGATATCATCACTGCAGGACTGAATTTCGGCTGCGGCTCATCCCGAGAACACGCTCCCATAGCCATAAAAGCAAGTGGGGTTTCCATTGTTATCGCCAAGAGTTTTGCACGAATCTTTTATAGAAACGCAATAAATATAGGTCTTGCTATCGTTGAATGTCCTGTAGCCGTAGACGGTATCTCCGAGGGTGATATAGTTGAAGTTGACCTTGATAACGGCATTATCAGCAATATTACAACAGGTGACAAATATAAAACAGCACCGTTTCCTGAGTTTGTGCAAAAAATAATCAAAAACGGTGGCCTTATGCAGGCTATAGAAAATGACGTATTTTGAATTGAAAGATGAGTATTATCTATTATTTCTAATCTAACCCATATTCTATTATAGTTTAAAACAGTAACAAGTACGTGTAAACCCTTACCGGTGTGCAAAGTTTTACACGTCAAGTACATTGTAACAGAAAGGAGCATATTATGGAACTTAAAATTGCATTGTTAAAGGGTGACGGTATTGGCCCTGAAATAGTGGACAGCACTGTTAAAGTACTGGAAAAGGTAGCGAGAAAATTCGGACACAGCTTCTCCTTCACTCCATACCTCATTGGCGGCTGTGCTATTGACGAAACGGGAGTTCCACTGCCACAGGAAACCGTTGACGGCTGTATGGCTTCCGATAGTGTTCTCCTTGGAGCTGTCGGTGGTCCAAAATGGGACAGTCTTGGCGGAGACGTTCGCCCTGAAAAAGCTCTCCTCGGTATACGTTCTGCCCTCGGACTTTATACCAATCTCCGTCCTGCAAAGCTATATCCTGCGCTAAGGAATGCTTCTCCACTGAAAGATGAGATCATAGGCGATGGCTTCGACTTACTCATCGTAAGGGAGCTCACAGGCGGAATATATTTCGGTGAACGTGGGCTCCGCGATGGTAAATTCGGCACAGAAGCCTTTGACACTGAGGCTTATAGCATTACAGAGATAGAGCGCATAGGAAAGGTAGCTTTTGAGGCTGCAATGAAGCGCCGTAAAATAGTATGCAGCATTGACAAAGCAAATATACTGGAATCCTCGCGTCTCTGGAGAAAAACCATGCATGAGCTCGCGGAGAAATATCCCGAGGTTCACTATACAGATATGCTTGTAGACAATGCAGCTATGCAGCTCATCCGCGATCCGAAACAATTCGACGTAATAGTTACGTCCAATATGTTCGGAGATATACTTTCAGATGAAGCCTCACAAATAACGGGTTCCATAGGTATGCTCGCCTCTGCTTCGCTAGGAGCTTCCAAGCGTGGACTGTATGAGCCTATTCATGGCTCTGCTCCAGACATTGCAGGCAAAAATCTTGCCAATCCTATTGCCACCGTGCTTTCAGGAGCTATGATGCTCCGCTATTCATTTGGACTGAAAAAGGAAGCAGACGCTATAGAAGCAGCTGTAGACAAGGTACTAGAGAACGGCTTCCGTACAGCTGATATTATAGGTACAGATAAGACAACTATTCCCCTATCTTGTTCGGAAATGACCGGCAAGATATTGGAGGTTATATAAACGTATTACAAGTTCATATGAACTTAACAAAAAATTTAAAAATTACTCCTTGACTTTACTTTGCTTTTGTATTATCATAATTGCAATACGAACCACCAAGGGCTCGTAAATAAACTAATAAATTATTTTTAAAGGAGTAATATCATGAATAAGAGATTATTGGGGTTAACATCATCAGCATTCATTTTTGCTGCAGCTCTCACAGGTTGCACCATCAGCAGTGGTGATTCATCATTCAGCTTTTCAATTACAAATGACGACGAGGAACCAAACTCTGACAAGTCCATAGAGACTGAAAATGGAAAGAAGTCTGGTAAAAAAGTTGACAGAGGCGAGCTCCCTGATATAAAGGATTACATGGGCAGCTATACTTGCAACGGCTACGGCTCGTGGGGTGGAGACAAATATCCCGACTGTGAAACGATACAGAGTGAACTTGAAAAAGATCCTATGACTATTTCAGAGGACGGTACTATGCACTTTCACGGCAGCGATTATAAGCTCATTCCAGAGGGCACAATAGACAACACTGTGGTATTCAGTATTGATGGAAGCGGCTTCAACTTCGACAAGTATCCTTATCACGATATAACAGACAAGGACTATGAGGGAGCTGTTTATTTTACAAAGGAAACTCAGCAAATGACTGTAAACGATGTGGATTGTCCATATGAG
>JAFZYX010000008.1 GCA_017616055.1 Ruminococcus sp. | reverse complement strand
TGAAAGGGGAATGGAGAACTATCAGGAGCGCTTGGTAAAGTATGCAAAGGCTCTTGGTATAGGCGATGACGTTGTTTTCACGGGACATATTAAATTCAGCGAGATACTGGCTTATTATCACATAGCGGACGTGTTTGTCTGTATGAGCGAGCATGAGGGGTTCTGTGTACCGCTGGTGGAGTCAATGTTTTTTGAAATTCCAATAGTGGCTTACGACACCAGTGCTATATCAGACACTCTTGGCGGAAGCGGACTTCTCCTAGACAATAACGATCCTGTATTTGTTGCAGAGGTGATAAACAGAGTTCTTAAGGATGAAAAGCTTCGCGAAAAAATAATCGAGGGTCAGCGCAGACGCCTTGATGATTTCTCCTATGAGCACGTAAGCGATATATTCAAAAAAGAACTCATGAATTTCATTGACGGCCAAAAAGTTGATGTATAAAAGGAACAAGAAATGAAAAAAATAGGATTTGTTATGCCGTGGTACGGAGAGAATATCTCTGGAGGAGCAGAAATGGAGCTCCGTGAGGTAGCTGCTCATCTCAGTGAAGCAGGTGCGGATGTGGAGATTCTTTCTACCTGTATCAAGGACGCAGCCTCGGACTGGAGTGTTAATTTCCATAGTGAGGGTACCGAAAAGACATCAAATGGTGTTACAGTAAGGCGATTTAGAGTGGAAAAACGAAACACAGCGGCTTTTGATGCAGTAAACGCAAAGCTTATGAAGGGATTACGCATATCCGTTGACGAGGAGGATATATTTCTGGCAGAGATGATGAGATGTCCATCTCTCTACAGCTATATGAAAAATCATAGTGAGGAATACTCACTTTTTGTGTTCATTCCTTATCTGCTGGGCACCACCTACAATGGTGCAAAGCTATTCCCTGAGAAATCAGTGCTGATACCGTGCTTTCACGATGAGGGCTATGCCTATATCAGTAGATACAAGGAGATTTTCCCCAAGACAGCAGGTATGATATTCAACGCCCGTCCTGAGGCAGAGCTTGCAGAGCGGCTTTACGGCTTCTCAGAGAGTGGCACCAAAACCATAGTCATGGGCATAGGCATGGATATGAATATAGTTCCAGACGCTGAGGCTTTTCGAAGCAAATTCGATATAGATGGATCGTTTATTATATATGCAGGACGTAAAGATGAGGGTAAGAACGTTCACACTCTTGTGAAATACTTTGCGGAGTATATAAAGCGCCGCAATACAAACCTGAAGCTGGTGCTAATTGGTGGCGGTAGTATAGAGCTCCCTACGGAGCTTGTGAATCAGGGTAGGATAATCGATCTGGGATTCGTTGACTTACAGGACAAGTACAACGGTCAGGCAGCGGCGGAGTTCCTTTGTCAGCCGTCAAGGAATGAGAGCTTTTCACTTGTTATCATGGAGAGCTGGCTGTGCTGCAGACCTGTTCTTGTACACAGCGGATGTGCGGTGACGAAGAATTTTGCTTCCGAGTCAAATGGTGGTTTGTACTTCGGGGACTATTTCGAGTTTGAGGGCTGCACTGACTGGTTCCTCAATAATAAAGAAAAGGCGATTCAGATGGGCGAGAATGGCAGAAATTATGTCCGTAGCAATTTCGCATGGGACGTTATCGTAGATAAATATATGAAGTTTTTCAGAGAAGTAAGCGGTGAAAAGGAATAATGAAAAGGATAGCTCTTGTCAATCAGAGGTATGGACTCGAGGTAAACGGCGGATCAGAGTATTACACGCGGCTCATTGCGGAAAGGCTTACAGGTAGCTTTGAGGTTGATGTCATTACCACAAAGGCTCTCGAGTACACTACATGGGAGAATCACTATACTGAGGACGAGGAAGTTATAAACGGAGTAAGGGTGCTTCGTTTCCCTGTTGCAAAACCACGTGCAAAAGGATTTAAAAGGTACAGTGCAAGATATCTGCGCTCGCGCAGATTTAATACGAAGGCAGAAATGAAATGGTTTGAGAAACAAGGACCGTATGCTCCTGCTGCAATAGACTATATTCGTGAGAACAAGGATAAATACGACGTTTTTATTTTTGTTACCTATCTATACTACCTTACAGCTGCGGGACTTCCTGAGGTGGCTGATAAGGCAGTATTCATTCCTACAGCCCATGAGGAGCCATACATCCACTTCAAGACCTTTAAAACCCTTTTTAAGCTACCGAAAGCCTATATTTTTCTTACTGACGAGGAAAAAATGTTGGTGCAGCGGCTTTTCCATTGCAGGGATATTCCCTGTCGCGTAATGGGAACGGGAGTAGAGATGAAGTGTACTCCTGACGCGGAGACTTTCAGAAGCAAATACGGTATAGAGGGAGATTATCTCATATATGTGGGACGTATTGATGAGGGCAAGAATTGTCCTGCTATGTTCAGATACTTCCTTGAATATAAAAAGCGCCGTCTAGACAGCAGTCTCAAACTTGTGCTAATGGGAAAGCAGGTCTGTGATATTCCCGATAACAAGGATATAATCAGTCTCGGATTTGTCAGTGAAGAGGATAAATTCAGCGGTATTGCAGGAGCAAAATGCTTATGGCTGCCGTCAAATTTCGAAAGTTTATCCATATCAGTCCTTGAAGCGATGACGCTTTCCGTACCTGTAATAGTAAACGGAGTATGTGAGGTGCTGAAAGGTCACTGTATCAAGAGCAATGGTGGCCTTTACTATACAAGCTATTTTGAGTTTGAGGGTATTCTAGACTATATCTTTTCCCACGATAGTGAGTACGAAATAATGCGCGTCAATGCCAAAGCGTATATTGATAAAAACTATCACTGGGATGTTATAATTAACAACTTTAAGGAGGTAATAAACAGCATATGAGCGAAAAATCTCAAAACAGCCATATACCTGCTTTCAAGCTTGAGTACGTAGTTATGGTGATACTTGCGGTTGTGGTGTTTTTCATTAACTTCGGAATGATAGGCGATTGCTATTCCCCCTTTGCTTTTAACGACGAGATGGGCTACTGGATGCACGCAGCCGAAATGGCTGGACTTGACTGGACGGGAGTATCTGATACGGTTTGGTGGTATTCCTACGGTTACAGTTTACTGTTGGTTCCACTGATAAAGATATTCCATGATACTGTTATACTTTACCGTGCGGCGCTTGTATTGAACCTTTTAATGGATGTGGGTTGCTATTTCATGTTCATTTACATAATAAGGCGGTTGTTCCCGAAGATTGAGCTGATTACTGCAAGTGCTGTTGCGGCGGCTGGCATACTTTATACATCATATCAGATGAACGCGGCCATAGCATGGTCTGAAACAGCTTTACTTACTGCGGTCACTGCGGTGATACTCATGGCGGTGAAGGTGCTGAGCAAGCCTACTTATCTTAATATTGCTGTTTTCGGAATACTTAATATATATATGTTTACAGTTCATAACAGAACCATAGGTATAGTCGCCTCTGCGATACTGATTATGATTCTGGCTGTTGTTTGCAAGAAAGTTACGTATAAGCAGTTCGGCGTGTTTGCGTCTGCACTTGCGATTGGTTTTATTGCAGACAGAATAATAAAGGCGCAGCTTGTAAAGGCATTGTGGAAAAACGGTCCTAATGGAAACGATGCTGGTAGCGTTGCAGGCAACCTGAAAGAAGCACTTTCATCGGGAGAAGGTTTACGCAGGCTTATAGGAGTTATGGCAGGAAATTGCTTTGCTATATCTGTTGGTACGTTATGTTTAGGGCTTTTTGTTATGATTATAATCGTAAGAAGAGGCGCTGTTGGCTTTTATCACGCTAGAAAAGCTATAAAGAGCGGAAAAAAGCTTTCGGAGGTAACGGATAGCAAATTTCTTGTGTTTATGTTTATTTTCTGTGCATTTGTTTCCACTTACCTCATAAGCAGTATATTCTTGTTGGAATTCAATCGTGTTGACCATATAGTTTATACTAGATATTGTGATGTTTTTGCCGGAATACTGATAATGACAGGCATATGCTTCATGTTCGAGGCTGAAAAGAGTGATATCATGGCGGCAATGTTTATTCCGTTCATAATGAGGCTGTGCATCAGCAGGATCAATTACATGATGACTCTGCTTGAGGAGCCCATTTTCAATAGAATTTGTGCTCCGTCCATAAGTCAGCTTCATGCTAATAATGGCTTAAACTTTAATGCATACCTGACCTATTCAGTATCATGGTTTTTTGTTTTGCTTCTTGTGGTAAGCCTTTTTAAGTGGAAAAAGCTGGGAATATTTTTATGCGCTGCGGTATGCATAGGACTTTTTTGGAAGAATTCACCGGAAGCAAAGGAAGTTATATGGGTCGCTCAGAATGAATATTTGGGTGACCGTGCGCTCTGCCAGAGAGTAAGTGAACTTCCCGAAAAACAGATATATGTCATGTCTGACGAAGGCACTTTTATCTCGTTTCTGCAATACGAAATGAAGGACACACGAGTAGAGCTTGTGGATTCTCCAGAAGATGTCACAGGTGATGGATATCTTTTTGTATCTATTAGCAAAGATGAACTGGAGGACTTTGGAAAGATAGACAGCTCCGACAGACATAGCGTCTACTTGATAGAATAAGAGCATTTTACCTCTGTATTATACAGAAAGGAAGATAATATGAAGCTTATCATTCAGATACCGTGTTATAATGAGGAGGAAACGCTGGAGCTTGCGTATAACGACCTTCCCAGGCATATAGATGGTGTCGACACAATAGAGTACCTCATAATAAACGACGGAAGCAAGGACAAGACCGTTCAGCGTGCAAAGGAGCTCGGATTTAATCATATTGTCTCATTCAAACAGAATAAAGGACTTGCAAAGGGCTTTATGGCAGGAATTGACGCCTGTCTGCACCTGGGTGCCGATATAATCGTCAATACTGACGCGGACAATCAGTACTGCGGTGCGGATATTGAGAAGATAGTCCGCCCCATACTTGAAGAAAAGGCGGATATTGTCATCGGCGAGCGTCCTATCGACAATACCGAGCATTTTTCATGGAAAAAGAAGAAGTTTCAGCACCTGGGAAGCTGGGTAGTGCGTGTGGCCTCGGGAACAGATATTCCAGACGCTCCCAGCGGTTTTCGTGCGTATTCAAGGGACGCTGCTCTCAGGCTTAATGTTGTGAACGAGTATACCTACACTCTTGAAACTATTATTCAGGCAGGCAACAGCAAGACTGCCATGACTTCGGTCCCGATAAGAACAAACCCTGAAACGAGACCCTCTAGGCTGTTTTCAAGTATGTGGCGCTATATGAAGCGCTCCTCCACTGTGATAACGCGTTCCTTTGTGATGTACAAGCCGTTGAAATTCTTCATGACTATCGGATTTATACTCCTTCTTTTCGGAGCTGTCCTTGGTATAAGGTTCCTTATACTCATGGCAATGGGGGACGGAAGCGGACATATTCAGTCACTTATACTTACAGCGATACTGGTAATGATGGGATTTCAGACTATTACTATCGGACTTCTTGGGGATACTATCTCCGCAAACAGAAAGCTTCTCGAGGACGTGCAGTACAGAGTAAGAAAAATGGAATGCGGCAAGAGCGATGAGGAAAAAAAGAATGAAAAGTCTCAATGACATAAAGAATAAGAGAATATTATATGCAGCAACCAAGAATAGCGATTATATTCGTCTTGTTCAAGAGATACGCTTACTTAGAGAAAACGGGAATACAGTGACAGTTCTTGCTTCGCCTTCAAAAAGATACATTAATCGTCTGATTTATGTTTATCGTAGGCTTATTATGGTAAAAATGAAGGATTATGATATAAGTTTTATTGGTTTTGCACCTCAGCTTATAATTCCTTTTTTTGGTTGGAAGTTAAAGAAAAAACCTTTGGTCATAGATTTTTTTATATCTTTTTATGATACTATTTGCTTTGATAGAAAAAAAGTCAGATCGAATAGTATTATTGGAAGAATTTTGAAATATATTGATAAAAGAACCCTTTATGCATCAGATTTAGTTGTATGTGATACAAAGATGCACGGAAAGTATTTCTGTGAAGAATTCGGATTTTCACCAAAAAAGATGAAAGTACTTTATCTTGAAGCTGATAAAAGCATTTATTATCCTCGTGAAAATAAAACAAATAAAGATTTTACAGTGCT
Organism: Ruminococcus sp.; assembly: GCA_017616055.1. Lineage (GTDB taxonomy): Bacteria > Bacillota > Clostridia > Oscillospirales > Ruminococcaceae > Ruminococcus. The sequence goes on along the minus strand of JAFZYX010000008.1, from coordinate 11,828 downwards.
GTATTTTGGTAGCATATTGCCACTTCAAGGTGTTTCTGTTATACTTGAGGCAATCAATCTGCTGAAAGATGAAAAAGGTCTTAGATTTGTGATTATTGGCCCTCTTGGTAAGAGCAATGTCCGCACAGGTGAAAAAATAACAGAATATATCGAATGGCTTCCACAGGATAAACTTGCAGATAAAATAGCAACAGCAGATTTATGCCTTGCAGGGCATTTTAACGGCAGTATCATGAAAGCAAGACGTACTATAGCAGGAAAGACATATATTTACAGAGCAATGGGGAAACCTGTGATACTTGGTGATAATCCTGCAAATCATGAACTTTTTTCAGAAAATGACGAAGGAGTCTATTTCTGTGAAATGGGTAACTCAAAAAGACTAGCGGAATTAATTAAGAGTATAAAAGATCAAATATGCAGATAAAGAAAATAATAAAAATCATCGGCAATATCGTGATGATAGCCGCTGTAATATTCGTCATAAAAAAACTCTTGGGTATGGATATAAGGCTTTCCAACCTTAGAAACGGGAAAGTGATAGTATCGTTGGGAATATGTTTTGTATTTCAGACGATGATAATAATATTTTCGTGTTATCCATGGATGACGTTCGCTAGGGTGTTGTCTGGCAGAAGCATACCGTTTTCGGCGGCAATGCCTGTTTATACACAGTCCAACCTTTATAAGTACATTCCTGGAAACGTTTTCCAATATGTAGGGCGGAATCAGCTTGCTGCTGAAATGGAAATAAGCCATGTGGATGTAGCATGTGCGACGGTAATGGATATATTCTTCTGTTTGCTGTGGACAGCTGTATTATCGGTTTTGCTCCTAGGTGGAAGGATAGTCGAGCTCTTTCGTCAGTATGGCAAGGGCCTTCTAATAGCTGCGATAGTTGGCACAGCTGTTATTATTGCGGTTGTGGTCTTAAGCAGACTGAAATTCCGTGAAAGGTTTAGAAAATATATATCGCGTTATGCCAAAGCCTTTGATAAGGAAAAGCGCCCCATGCTTCTCAGTGGAGTTTTTTACTATCTGTTTCAGAACGTGGTTTCTGCAGCGATGTACTTCGCGTGTCTTACACTTATAATCCCAAACGCCAATGTAAAAGATCTTGCCATGCTTACTGGAGCTTTTATGTTTGCATGGATAATCGGATTTGTGACACCAGGAGCCCCCGGTGGTATTGGAATTCGCGAGAGCGTAATGATATTTGTATGCGGTGGCATTCATCCCGACAAGATAGTTCTTTTCGTGCTGATAATGCGGATTGGTTCAATAGGTGCAGATATTGCTGCATTTATCATCGGAAAGGTATATGCCTCGAAAATATCAAAATGAAATATATGTGCATGTTATGCGCCACTCATCATAGCTAATAAACGTTATATTACAAAAGCAGCCCGATTCCAAATCACTGGAATGAGCTGCTTTTTGAATGTTGTGGATTTATAAACTAAGGAATACTTGATTTGAAATGCACCAATTCTGCTAAAGTTGTTTATTATTGATATTAACTGTTTCAAGAATGACAAGTGCAGATTTAAGCAGAAGCACTGAAACTTCAGTATCGCGCAATAATCAAGCGTTAAACATTATATACGCGAGAGGCAATATCTACTGTCTGTTTAGCGTCCTTTGCATAGAAATTTGCGTGTATCTGTTCCGCATATGAAGCCGTAAGAACTGCTCCTCCCACAACGGTTTTGCATTCGGGATACTTTTCGTTGAGCTGTTTTATAGTCTCGGCCATAGCACCGAGAGTAGTAGTCATAAGGGCAGAAAGCCCCACAAGGCTTACCTTATTTTCTATGGCTGCATTGACTATAGTTTCGGGAGGAACGTCCTTGCCAAGGTCTATGACTGTAAATCCGTAGCTGTCAAGGAGAACCTTGACGATGTTTTTGCCGATGTCGTGTATATCTCCGTGTACTGTCGCAAGCACTACTTTGCCCTTTGAAACACTTTCACTGTTTGCGGCTGAAAGCTTGGTCTTTATTATCTCAAAGCAAGCCTGTGCTGCTTCTGCAGTAAGTATGAGTTGGGGCAGGAATATCTTGCCCTTTTCAAACTTTGCGCCTGAATTGTCAAGAGCTGGAATGAGATAGTTGTTGATTATATCCATAGGTTCGACGGAGTTCATTAGCTCTTCAGCGGCTTTTACAGCTTGATTTTTCAGACCATTTTCCACCGAGTACATTATATCAGGCGCGCCCTTGTCCTGTGCAGGCGCTGGAGCTTTAGGTGCATTATCGTCCTGTGCATATATGCTTATAAAATCTGCGGAATTGCGGTCAATTCCTGCAAGGAGTCTGTAAGCACGAACTGCTCCGATGATTCCCTCAATATTGGGATTTATAATAGGCAAGGTTAGACCGCTGTGGAGTGCCATAGTAAGGAAAGTTCGGGTAATGAGTTCGCGGTTCGGCAGACCGAAGGAGATATTTGATACACCGAGAACGGTATTGAGTCCGAGTTCTGTTTTTACTCTGTGGAGAGCATTGAGAGTTTCCATAACCCCGTCCTGTTCAGCTGATGCTGTAAGAGTCAGGCAGTCAATGAAAACGTCTTCTTTAGGTATTCCATATTCCATAGCTCTGTGGAGTATTTTTTCCGCAATTGCAAAGCGCCCATCTGCGGTTTTGGGGATACCACCTTTGTCAAGAGCAAGTCCTACCACGGAAGCTCCGTACTTCTTGACGAGGGGAAGTATAGCCTCAAGTGATTCGTCCTCACCGTTTACTGAGTTTACGATAGGTTTGCCATTGTAAACTCTCAGACCTGCCTCGAGTACCTCAGGAATAGTGGAATCAAGCTGCAAAGGCGTATCACATACGCTCTGTATAGCCTTAACTGCAGTTATCATCATTTCTTTTTCATCTATTCCCGGAAGTCCTACGTTAACGTCGAGAATTTCTGCGCCTGCGTGTATCTGTTCAACAGCTTGACTGAGAATATAGTCCACATCATGGGCTAGAAGAGCCTCTTTGAAACGCTTTTTGCCCGTAGGGTTGATACGTTCACCGATAACACGAGGCTGATTTATAGTCACGCAGTTGACAGCGGAACATGCAATGCTTGCGCGGACTATCTTTCTTGTTTGCCTTTCAGTGCCTGAAAGAGCTTCGATCATAGCGGAAATGTGCTCGGGAGTAGTTCCACAGCAACCACCGAATATTGTAACTCCTGCGTTTGCGAGTTTAACTGCGCTTTCTGCGAAATCCTGCGGATCTACGTTGTATTCATTTGTAACAGGGTCTGGGAGACCTGCATTTGGTTTTGCTATGACAGGGAGCGCTGTAAGGGCACATATTCTGTCGAGAACGGGGAAGAGTTCTTCAGGACCAAGAGAGCAGTTTACACCGATTGCGTCAGCACCGAGGCCTTCGAGCACAGCAACCATACATTCGGGAGAAACGCCTGTGAATGTACGCATATTTTCCTCAAAGGTCATGGTGACGAGAACGGGCTTGTCGGAGTTTTCTTTTGCGGCAAGAACTGCAGCTTTTACCTCATAAAGGTCTGTCATTGTCTCAATAACTATTACATCTGCGTCTTTTCCTGCAAGAACGAGTTCTTGATAGATGTCATAAGCGGTTTCAAATTTGAGTGTTCCCGCAGGCTCGAGGAGCTGTCCTATTGGACCAAGATCAAGAGCAACAAGTACTCTGCCTGCAGCGGCTTTTTTAGCGTTGGCAACGCCGGCGGCTACAACTTCCTCAACGGAATGACCACTGTTTGCCAGCTTGAGGCGGTTAGCGCCAAAGGTATTGGAGTAGATTATATCAGCACCGCTTTCAATGTACAGGCGATGTATATTCATTATTGCTTCGGGATCTGTGATATTAAGCAACTCAGGGACGTGTTCGGTTTTTATGCCATGAGCTTGCAGCATAGTTCCCATGCCACCGTCAAGAAATACGAAGCTGTTGCTGTCAAGCAGAGAATAGAATTTTTGGGACATATTAATCTCCTTTAGTCTTTATTCGGACTTGAATGTGCCGATGCATCTGAAATTACTAAGATTTTCCTCAAGGTCGCGTAGAACAGCTTTAACGCTTGGGTCGGAGAGTTTTCCACTGAAATCGAGAAAGAACATTACATCGAAGCTGCCGTCGCGGATAGGACGGTTCTCAATTCTGAGAAGGTTCATTCCGTTAACGAAGAATTTGGTGAGCAGACGGTAAAGGCTACCTTCTTTATGAGGGATAGTGAGCATAACAGAAACTGCGTCTGAATCTTCTGCAACTTGTAAATCCTTAGAAATGATGATGAACTGAGTGCGGTTTATTGTACAGTCTGCGATATTTCTTGCAATTATATCAAGTCCAAGCTTTTCCGCACAGGACGTAGAACAGATAGCTGCGATAGGCTCATCACTCCTGAGTACCTTTTCTGCAGCTGTTGCAGTATTGCTGTATTCTGATTTTTTTAGTTTAGTTCTGCTGAGAAATACTTCACACTGTGAAAGTGCTTGCCTGTGGGAATAAACGCAGGAAATATCCTCTATCTTTGTACCTTTTTTTGCTGCAAGACAGTGATCTATCTCCAAAGTTACCATTTTCACGATATAGAACGGATATTTTGCCATAAGGTCGTATGTGCTGTCAACAGAGCCGGCGGTAGAATTTTGAACAGGGAGTACACCGTAGTCCACCTCACCTGCCTGAACAGCCTTGAAAACGTCCTCAAAAGAAGGATAAAAGGTGAATTCGCGCTTGCCGAACACCTTTTCTGCAGCAGCCTCTGAGTTTGCTCCAGAAGTACCCTGACAGCCTATTCTTTTTGCTCCTTCGAAATCAGGAAGAGTATAGCTGTAATCAGTTGATTCTGTAAGTATTGTGCGGTTCTGTAATATTTTGCTAATGTCCATTATATTTGTAAAAAGGGCAGTAGTACCGTTTTCAAGATTTTCGTTAGCTGTCAGCTTTTTGATGCGGTCGATGATTTCTTGTTCGCGTCCTCCTTGAAATACTGGCATTTTGTGTTCCCTTTTGTAGTTGGCAACGCTCTTGCAAAGCTCCATGCGCTTCAAAAAAAGGGAAAGGATACCACTGTCTATCTCATCAATCCCGTCGCGAAGCTGTTTAAGATCCATAAAAAAACCTCCGTTTTTTGCTATAAGCACTTTGCCATTAACCTCTGAAGGATGACGGTTGACGGCTAAAGGCCCTATTGATATACCTCACATATTATAGCATTTTTTTTTGTAGAAATCAATAAAAAAGAAGTAAATATATTGCAAACGCATCTAGTTTTATGTTATAATAATACAGTATATAGTGAGAAACTATATTCACATGAAGAACACAATAAAAAATAGGTATAAAACATTGAAAAAAGTCAGAATATTGGGCATTGACCCTGGTTATGCAATAGTCGGATTTGGAATCCTTGATTACGATGGCATAAGGTTTACGCCCATAGAGTACGGAGCTGTGCTGACAGAAGCCGGAACACCTTTTCCAGAGCGTTTACGAGCTATCCATGATGATATAGAGTACATATTTGACAAATTCTTACCCGAATGTATGGCAATCGAACGGCTTTATTTCACCACTAATCAGAAAACAGCAATAGATGTTGCTCAGGCACGCGGAATAACTGTGCTTTCGGCTGCAAAGAGGAATATTCCAGTTTCAGAATATACTCCATTACAGGTAAAACAGTCTGTAGTTGGCTACGGCAAGGCTGAAAAAAAACAGGTAATGGAAATGACGAGACAGATACTCGGACTTGCACAGATACCAAAGCCTGACGATGCTGCTGATGCTCTTGCCATAGCCATTTGTCATGGCCACAGCACAAGATTTGATTTCAGATAAAGGAAACGTAAATAATGATATACAGTGTAAAAGGAACTATTACAGTTAAGGAACTAGGTTTCGTCGTCATCGAATGTGGCGGAGTAGGTTACGGCTGCCGAACTTCATACAATACCGTTGCTCAGCTTGGAGAAATAGGCAGCGAGGTGAAGCTCTATACATACCTTTACGTAAGGGAAGACGTTGTGGAGCTATTTGGTTTTGCCAGTTTGCAGGAGTTGAGCTGTTTTAAGCTGCTCATATCCGTATCAGGTGTGGGACCAAAGGCGGCAACTGCCATACTTTCTGATGTTACACCTGAGAGATTCGCTCTCCTTGTGGCTTCAGGAGATAGTAAGGCATTTACAAAAACAAAGGGAATAGGCGCAAAGACAGCTCAAAGGCTTGTTCTCGAGTTGAAGGACAAGATATCGTCAGAGTCCATAAGTGGAAGTATTAGCAGCGATGCAGCGGCTCTTGCCAGCATACCCTCGGGAGAAGCGTCCGCATCAGTATCTGAAGCCCTTGAAGCGCTTATGGTTCTCGGTTATTCTCAAGGAGAAGCGGCTCCAATACTGGGAAAGCTCGATCCGTCCCTAAGTACACAGGAGCTCATAAAGGAAACACTAAGACTAATGGCTGCAAAAAATATGCGCTGAAAAGTCATTTATCCAAAATATTGAAGCAAGGAAGGTTACTGTTATGATGAATCTTGACGAATTGCTGAAAGCGGCAATAAAAGATCCCTCGCAGCGTTCATTGTTCTTACAGACGCTGATAAAGAGCGACGTTTACGTTATATGCAAGAACCCTGTCAAGCAGGAGCGCGACCGTTCAGAGGGCGGCGTACAGCTCGAACTGATAACCACCCAGAACCCCGATGGCGAGGTATTCATACCATTTTTCACAAGCTACCGTGCGCTACAGCAGTTTGCAAAGAGATATGTTGACTGCTATAAGATAAACTGTCTGCGACTTTTTGACCTTATACAGTCTGTATCGGCAGTTCTCAATCCGAATTCATATGGCAAGGAGTTCTCGTCACAGGAGATAAAGAGTATTCTCCTTATAGCCAGAAATCTTAAGATAAAGGCTATCTCTTACAATGAAGCTGATATCATAAGCTACCGACCTGTTGAGCATACTGTAAGCCATATTACAAGAGCTGCGAGCAAGTTTCTGTCGAAGCAGCCCAATGTTGATCGTGCATTCATTATGGAGATGATAAAGGGCTGCGAAAAGCCGCAGATACTTCTTGTTCTTGACATGATGGGAAGTACACGAAAACTCTTCGTTCCACTGTCAAAATATCTTTCAAAGATAGTTAAAGCTAATGAGCATCTGTGCTTCATAAGCTACGAACAGGATATGGGCAAGAAGGCTGCGGAGACTGTAGAGCCTTTCTATGTCCGCAAAAAGAGGTTTTTTGAGAAGTAAGCTATAGAAAATGTTATAAAGAATTATAAGAAACAAAGTAAAAAAGCGCGTTATGCATAGATTAAAATAAAGGAAAGGTGTTTTTCAAGCTTGATACAGACAGAGGATATGGAGTTCGCTCCGAGGATAATCTCTCCCGAGAATACCACCGAAGACAGCGATGTGGAGCTCAGTCTCCGACCGCAGACCCTCCACGAGTATATCGGACAGGAAAAGGTGAAGGAAAACCTTGCTATATATATCGAGGCGGCAAAGCGCAGAAACGAGCCACTTGACCATGTGCTTCTGTACGGACCTCCGGGACTCGGAAAGACTACCCTTTCATCAATTATAGCTCATGAGCTGGGAGTGAATCTACGTGTTACCACAGGTCCCGCTATTGAAAAGCCCGGCGACTTGGTATCGTTGCTCACAAGTCTTTCCGATAATGACGTGCTTTTCATTGATGAAATACACAGATTGTCCCGTGCGGTGGAGGAAATACTCTATCCAGCACTCGAGGACAGGGTAATTGATATAATCATCGGCAAAGGTCCTTCTGCTCGTTCGATACGCATGGACCTTAAGCCTTTCACGCTCATAGGCGCGACCACGAGAGCTGGACAACTTTCAGCACCTCTTCGCGATCGTTTTGGCGTTATACAGCGCCTTGAGCTCTACACAAAAGAACAGCTCACGGACATCGTGAGAAGAAGCTCTATGATATTGGGAATTCCCTGTACATCAGATGGGGCTGCAGAAATAGCTGGCAGGGCACGTGGTACACCTCGTATAGCCAACAGGCTGTTGAAAAGAGTTCGCGACTTTGCCGACGTTATGGGCAACGGTCAGATAACTCAGGAAATAGCCTCTATAGCTCTCAGTCGCCTTGATATCGATAACTTAGGTCTTGACGGACTGGACAGGCGTATGCTGGAAATGATAATCAGAGGTTACGGTGGAGGACCTGTCGGACTTGAGACTTTAGCATCTGCCATAAATGAGGAGAGTGTTACCCTTGAGGATATTTGCGAGCCTTTTCTTATGCAGCTGGGCTTCTTGGGCAGAACTCCACGTGGAAGAGTGGCTACGAGGCTTGCTTATGAGCACCTTGGTATTGCGCCACCTGATCAGCAGACAATGCCTCCAGATGACGGACAGATGAGCTTCTGACGATGCTCCCATAAAGGGGGAGAGATAGAAAATGCTTATAAAGGGTTCAAGGAGATATAATCTCAGACATAACAGTGAGCGAGTGGAGCAGCCAGAGTTTGGCAAGATGATAAACGGACAGGCTAAAGGTCGCGTTTCTTCCTTGCGGTATGGCATTTGTTCCATGGGCTTCAATGGTTGCGAGGTCATAGCGGTACACAATGCACTTGTGTATCTTGGCAAGCCTCAGCCCCTTAAGGATGTCGCCTTTTTCATGGAGCGTTTCCGCGTGCTTATGGGATTCTTTGGCTGCAATGCGTTCAGTCTGGGGAAAGCTCTAGAACATTTCGGGGCAGCGTATGTCCGCGTAAAAAGTGTGGATGACGCAAATGCATTTATTATGACATTCTGGACAAGATATCCCTTCCTTTCCATGATACATACTGTTTTTTGCGTGAGGGAGGCAGGTGTTATCAAGGTCTATAATCGCTACAATAATGTGTGTACAACAGAAATATGTCGCAACGTTGAGGAATTAGCAAAAAAACGTTGCATTATAGCTATTTATAAGCTAAGTTGAAAAATAAAAAGGGTGACTATTCAATGGCAAAATTGTTCGGTACTGACGGCCCGAGAGGTATTGCAGTGACCGACCTAACCTGCGAGCTTGCGATGCAGACGGGTAGAGCTGCTGCGGCTGTGCTTGCGAAAAAGGTTGGAAAAACCAGGATACTTGTTGGCAAGGATACAAGGCGTTCCTCAGACGCGCTTGAAGCTGCAGTATGTGCGGGTATTTGTTCCATCGGTGCTGACGCAGAGCTTCTCGGTATAGTTCCCACCCCTGCGGTGACTCATCTGATAGGTACTCATGAAGCCGATGGCGGTATAATGATATCTGGTAGCCACAACAGTGCTGAATTCAACGGCCTTAAGATATTTTGTGGCAAAGGTCACAAGGTAATGGAGGAAGTCGAGGACGAGATAGAGCGCCTTGTGCTATACGCTCCTCAGGAGATGAAGCTCTGTTCAAATGAGAATATGGGGCGTATGATACATTCAGAGAAAACGGCTGTTTCCGAGTATATAGAACATGTAAAATTTATTGCAGATACAGACCTCAGCGGTTTTAAAATAGCAGTAGATTGTGCTAACGGGTGTGCAGCGTTCACGGCAAAGAAACTTTTTAACGCACTTGGAGCAAAGGTTTTTGTCATGTTCGACAAGCCTGATGGCACCAATATAAACAAGGACTGTGGAAGTACTAATATACAGCGAATAATGGAATTTGTCGTTAAAAACGGTTACGACTGCGGACTCGCTTTTGACGGCGACGCAGACCGCTGCATAGCCGTTGACGAGAAAGGTTCAATGATAGACGGTGACAGACAGCTTGCTATTTTTGCACGGAGCATGAAAGAGCAAGGACTTCTCGACAATGACACTGCAGTCATAACCGCAATGAGCAGTTTAGGACTGCGAAAGTATGCGGCTGAAAACGGCATAAAGCTTGTCAGCTCTGGTGCAGGTGTTCGCTATGTACTTGAGCGTATGTTGGAGGGTGGCTATAAGCTTGGTGGTGAGCCTAACGGACATATCATATTTCTCGGCGATAGCGGAACAGGTGACGGACAGCTTGCTGGAGTAAGGCTTATGAGTATCATGAAGCGAAGCGGAATGAAGCTTAGTCAGCTTGCTGAGGATATTCCGGCATATCCTCAGGTGAAACTGAATGTTAAGATTTCACCTCACTTCAAGGAACTATGGAAAAATGAAAAGAGTGTTACTGAGCTCATCGAGAGCTTTGAAAAGGAGCTTGGTAGCGATGGCAGGATAATGGTACGTGAAAGTGGAAAAGAGCCTATAGTACGTATAATGGCTGAAGGTAATGACTTTGGCAGAATAAATGAAATGGCTGTTGAGATAGCGCAGCATATAAAGGAAAAATGTTCGGCAGGTGAATGAGTGCCGATTAATCATAAGGAGCTTTTATTTTGAGAACAGCAGATAACTGGAAGGATTACAGGATAATAGACACGTCTGACGGTGAAAAGCTTGAAATGTGGGGCAATATCAGCCTTGTACGACCTGATCCGCAGATAATATGGAAGACCGAGCGTATTGATCCACTATGGAAATGTGCAGATGGTCATTACCACCGATCAAATCAGGGCGGCGGGAAATGGGAGTTTCGCAAAAGGCTTCCCGAGTCATGGAACATAAGCTATGGAGATCTTACCTTCAATATTCGTCCGACAGGATTCAAACACACGGGGCTTTTCCCTGAGCAGGCGGTCAACTGGGACTATATGGCAGATAAGATAAGCAATTCAGGCAGGGAAATAAACGTACTGAACCTGTTTGCCTATACGGGCGGAGCAACTCTTGCCTGTGCGGCGGCAGGTGCTTCTGTGTGTCATGTTGATGCGTCAAAGGGTATGGTACAGTGGGCGAGAGATAACGCATTGGCTTCAGGACTTACCGAAAAGCCTATACGTTGGATAGTGGACGATTGTGAGAAGTTCATAGCTCGTGAGATACGCCGTGGACGTAAGTACGATGCCATAATTATGGACCCTCCAAGTTACGGAAGAGGGCCAGGAGGAGAGGTATGGAAGTTAGAAAACTGTGTGTATGATCTTGTGAAGTTATGTTCTGGTGTTCTCTCCGACGAGCCACTGTTTTTTTTGATAAACAGTTATACTACAGGACTTTCTCCCTCTGTAATGGGATATATACTTGGAAGTGTTCTTACTGAAAAATTTGGTGGCAGGGTTAGCTTTGACGAGATAGGACTTCCGGTAAAAACTACTGGAATGACCTTGCCATGCGGTTCTACCGCTATCTGGGAAAAATGATTGTTTAGAGAATAAGGTCTTTGCCATTACGAGTATTCACGTTAAAAATACGATGAGCGTTCGCATATTTATGATTTAGGAGAATAAAATGGGAAAAGAAGAAAGATTTGTAAGGATATATAGTCAGAAGACAGCCTTACGGACGACAGAGATACTTGTTGATACGGTAACAGGAGTAAATTACTTGTATCATGCATGGTGCAATACAGGTGGACTTTCGGTAATGCTTGATAATGATGGCAAACCCGTGGTATCGTCAGCTAGTGAAATAGTAGCAATGAAATAATAAAGGATAAATATGGAAAATATAATCGAAATAAAGGACCTGCACTTCGCCTATGAGCCAGACGAAGAGGGCAAGAAGCCCGTTGAAGTTCTTAAGGGTATAAACCTTGATATAAAGCAGGGCGAATTTGTAGCGGTACTTGGCCACAACGGCTGTGGTAAGTCAACTCTTGCAAAGCATTTGAACGCCATACTGCTTCCGACCGAGGGAACGGTAACAGTGGATGGTATAGATACAAAAGATGCTGATAAGCTGTTTGATCTCAGACAGAGGGCAGGAATGGTCTTTCAGAATCCCGACAATCAGATAGTA